>DATDED010000196.1:0-3528 GCA_036523455.1 Gemmatimonadales bacterium | reverse complement strand
GGTGGTGGCGACGGCCGCGTTGCGTCGCTCGATGCCGGTCTGCTGACCGGTCACCACGACGGCCTCCAGGTTGAACACGTCCTGCTCGAGCTCCACGTCCGCGCTCGCCTGATCGGCCGCGACCGAGACCTCCTTCCGCTTGAAACCGATCCGCCGGAACAGCACCGTCACGGCTCCGGCCGGCGCCGCGATCACATAGCGCCCGTCCTCGTGCGTGACGGTGGTGAACGTCGTCCCCACCACCGACACGGAGACGCCCGTGATCGGGCCCCCGCCGGTCGCACTCACGACGCCGGTGATCTGGCGCTCCTGCGCCCACGCGCTGGTCGCACCGAATCCCATCAGCGCGGCCACGAACAGACCCACACTCTTGTTCACAGGTCCCTCCAGGAGTGACTGATACGAGGACCACGACGGCAGGATTGGTACGTTGCCGCCGAATTGACGACCCCGCAAGCAGGGGTCTTCATGCTCAGGACGCCCCGAGATCGGCGGTGGCCGGGAAGCGCGGCGCCCGGCGTGGTCGCGCCGCCTGCTCGTAGGCGTACGCGAGCCGGATGAGCGCCGGCTCGCTCCACGGCGTTCCAATAAAGGACATCCCCACCGGCAGCCCATGGACGTAGCCGACCGGCACCGACACGCTCGGATATCCGGACACCGCAGCGGGCGTCGACGATGCCCCAAGAAAGTGGTCTCCGTTCACGAGGTCGATGGTCCAGGGCGGGCTTCCCGTCGGGGCCACGATGGCGTCGAGCTTCTCCTTGGCGAACACGACGTCCAGGCCCTCGGTGCGCGACAGCCGCCGGCAGTGGGCCAGGGCCTCGACGTAGGCGTCGTCGCTGAGCGGCCCCTTCTCCTGGGCCATGGTGAAGATCTCCTGGCCGAAATGGGGCAACTCCCGATCGCGCGTCCGGTCGTTGAACGCGATCAGGTCGGCCAGCGTCTTGTTGGGCGCCTGGTCGCCGAGCCCGGCGAGGTAGCCATTCAGATCGGTCTTGAACTCGTACAGGAGAACCGTGAACTCGGCGTCGTCATAGTCGCCGGCATGGGGGACGTCCGCGGGATCGACGATCACCGCCCCGGCCCGCTTCATGACGTCGATCGCCGCTTCGACCAGCTTGTCGGCGCTTGCGCTGTAGCCGAAGAACTTCGCCCGGGCCACGCCGATCCGGGCACCGTGCAACCCGTCGGGGTCGAGGAACTTCGTGTAGTCGCTCTCCACGCGCGCCGCCGCGGTCGCCGGGTCCTCGGGATCCGGTCCCGCCAGCACGCTCAGCAACGCCGCCGCATCCGCGACCGTGCGGGCCATGGGACCCGCCGTGTCCTGGGAGTGCGCGATCGGGACGATGCCCCGGCGCGACACGAGCCCGAGCGTCGGCTTGATCCCCACCAGCGAGTTCGCCGAGGAGGGGCAGACGATCGAGCCGTCGGTCTCGGTCCCCACCCCCACCGCCGCGAGGTTGGCCGAGATCGCCGCTCCGGTGCCCGAGCTGGAGCCGCAGGGGTTGCGGTCCAGGGCGTAAGGGTTGCGACACAGGCCGCCGCGCCCGCTCCAGCCGCTTACTGAATGCGTCGAGCGGAAGTTGGCCCACTCCGAGAGGTTCGTCTTGCCAAGGAGAATCGCGCCCGCGTCGCGCAGCCGGCGGGCCACCGTCGCGTCGCGCGGCGCCGAGCGGTCGGCGAGCGCGAGCGAGCCGGCGGTCGTTTTCATCTTGTCGCCCGTGGCGATGTTGTCCTTGATGACCACCGGAAGGCCGTGCAAGGCACCTCGCACCCGGCCGGCCCGGCGCTCGGCATCCGCCGCGTCGGCCAGGGCGAGGGCATCGGGATTGGTCTCGATCATCGAGCGCAGCGCGCCGCGCCGGTCGATTTCGTCGATGCGGGCGAGATACAGCTGGCACAGCCGCCGGGACGTGTACTTCCCGCTCTTCAGCCCCTCCTGCAGCTGCGCGATCGTGGCTTCTTCGAGCTCGAACGGCGCGGGGGCGATGGCCGGAGGAGTGACCGCGCCCGGGAAGCCGGCGATACCAGTCGCAGGCCGCACGGCGCCGGCGATCGTACCGAGCCCCGCATACTGAATGAAGTCCCGACGAGACAGATACGGCATGACGCGCTCCGGATGGTCAAAGGTCCGGGAGAATGTGCACGTCGGTGCCGCGTCCGGCTACGAGGTCAGCTGACGCTATCCGCCGTCGCTTCTCCCTCTGGATGATCCACGACGACCCGCTGGAGCGTCCCGCGTAGGCGTCGCCGCACGCGGACCACCAGCGCCGCGGCCATGGCCGCGAGCCCCGCGACGAGCCCCCACCACATCCCCGCCGGCCCGGCGGCCGTGTGCATCCCGAGCCAGGCCGCCAGCGGCAACGCGATCGCCCAGTAGCCGAGGACGTGCACGAGCAGCGGGGTGCGGGTATCTCCGGTGCCGCGCAAGATGCCGATGGAAACGACCTGCGTCCCGTCGAACACCTGAAAGGCACCCGCGACCGGGATCAGCGTCACCGCGATGGCCGCCACCGCGGGGTCGATCGTGTAGACGCGGGCCAGGAACCGGGGGAAAGCGAGCATGAGCATCCCGCTCGCCGCCATGAAGCCCACGCCGCAGAGCAGCGCCGCCGTCCCGGTCCGGCGCGCCTCGGCCGCGTCCCCGCGCCCCACCGCCTGGCCGACGAGGACCGCCGCCGCCATCGAGACCCCGAGCGGCACCATGAACGTCACGGACACGAGGTTCAGCGCCACCTGATTCGCGGCCATCGGAGCGGCGCCGAGCTGTCCCATCATGATCCCGACGAGGCTGAAGATCCCGAGCTCGACCTCGTACTGGAGACCGATCGGCGCCCCGAGCGCGAGCACGCGGACCAGCGGCGCGACGACGAGCGCCTCGCGGCGCAGCGGCAGCAGGCGGTGCCGCAACCGCGGCCAGGCGAACGCGATCATGAAGCCGGCCAGCGCCCAGCGCGACAGCGTCGTCGCCCAACTCGACCCGATGGCGCCCAGCGCCGGCACGCCGAGGTGCCCGAACACGAGGACCCAGTTCAGCACCAGGTTCAGGAGATTCGCCGCCAGCGTCGCCCAGACCATCGGCGCGACCTCGCCGGTCGCCTGCATCACCGAGCGGACCAGGACGACGAGCAGGAACGGCAGCACTCCGCCCACGGCGATCCTGACATAGGCCGCAGCGGTGGGCACGATTTCCGTGGGCTGGCGCAGGACCGCGAACAGCGGCTCGGCGGGGAGCAGGGCGACGCTGCAGAGGACCGTCAGGAGCACGACCAGCAGCAGTCCCCGCTGCAGCGCGCGGGCGACGGCCGCTTCCTCCCCCGCTCCAACCGCCTGGGCGACGATCGGGTCGAGTCCCATGAGCACGCCCATGCCGAAGATCGAGATGGCGAGGAACCACAGATTGCCGAGCGCGACCGCCGCCATGGCATCGGCCGAGACGTGTCCGACGACGATCGTATCCACGACGCCCATCGCCATCCAGCCCAGCTGGATGGCGACGACCGGGAGGGCGAGCCGCACCATGCGGCG
>DATDED010000195.1:0-1764 GCA_036523455.1 Gemmatimonadales bacterium | reverse complement strand
GCCAGCAGATCCGCGGCGTTCGCCGCGTGCTCGACCACCCGGTCGAACAGCTCGTGGAGCGCGATGAAACCCGGCCCCTTCACGTTCCAATGGGCTTGTTTGGCCTGGAGCTGGAGGTCGATCGCGTTCGCCAGCCCCTGGTTCAACATCGGGACGACCTCCGAGCGAACGAGCTCGGACAGATCGTTCTTCGTCTCGTGCCGCAATTCGTGACTTGGTGCTATGGTGGCCATCGCCAGGCTCCTGTGGATTCCGTGAGGAACTTGGCCGTGGGAGCCACAAGGGGGGATGAGACCCGCATGATGGGATGCTATCCTTCCGCGTGACCGCTTCCGGATCCCGCGTGCGTTTCGCCGCACCGCCGCGCTGGGGGACCATCCTGGGGCTCGCCGTCGGCGCCGTGTCGTGCCGCCCGTCGGGTCCGCCCGTTCCACCGCTGTTGCCCACCGCCGCACACGACGAGTGTGCGCTGGCCGAGGACACGGCGGCGATCCCCGACACGTTGACCCTGGCGCTCCCGGGAGGAGTCGATCCGGCCCACGCCCCGGCACCCGAGACCGACGCCGAGCGGATGGTCTTCCGGCAGCTCTACGAGACGCTGGTGCGGCTCGATTGTACGGGCGCCCCGCGCCCCGGTCTCGCGCAGGCGTGGTCGGCCTCGGACTCCGGCGTGCAGTGGACGTTCACGCTTCGCGCGGGCGCCCGCTTCCGGGACGGCCAGGCGTTGACGGCGCGCGACGTCGTCGCGTCCTGGATGAGCGGCGACACGACGCTGCTCGAGGGCGCCACCGTCGCCGCTCCCGACGAGCGCACGCTCGTGCTGCGGCTCAGGCATCCCTCGGCCGTGCCGCCGCTCTGGCTGGCCGATCCCGCACTCGCGGTGACCCGTGCCATGCCCGGTGAATCGTGGCCGGCGGGAACCGGCTCTTATGCGGTGGACAGCGTCGCCGGCGGCGTCGTCCTGACGCCCCTCAGCGGCCGGCGCCCGACCTTGCAGCTGCCACGACTCGGGGGTGGCGATGCCCGCGACTGGCTCGATCGCGGGATCGACCTCGTCGTCACGGGTGACGCGGCGGCGCTGGGATATGCTACAAGCCGCCCCGAGCTGGTGACGCGGGCGCTCCCCTGGGATCGCACGTACCTGCTCCTCGCTCCGGGCGCGAGGCCTCCGGTCACGACCGCGTGGCGCGAAGGTCTGGCTCGCGATGCCGTGCGAGTCGAGGCGCGTGCCTCAGAGGCTCCGGCGTGGTGGACGGCGTTCCCCGCCTGCATCGGCCCGCCACCGACGGGCGCGCCCCCGCTCCCTCCTGGAGGGCCGCGCTTCCTCGTCGCGTATCCACGCGAGGACGCGACGGCGCGTAGCATCGCCGAGCGCCTCGTGGCGCTGGAGGGAGCTCAGGCAGGTACGACAGCACGTGCAGCTGGACTGGGACCGGCCGAGTTGATGGGGGCGCTCGCCGCCGGTCAGGCGGGCGGAGGAGGGTGGCAGTTCGTGATTCCATTCCCGCAGGTGGTGCTGGAGCCGTGCCGTGCGGTCCACGAGCTGGTGGCACGCGCTCCGTGGCTCACGCTCGCGTCGCAGATCGTGCCCCTGATCGACACGCGCCGCCGGGTGGTGTGGCGCCGCGGTGCCGCCGCGTTCACGGTGGACTGGGACGGAACGCCCCGCGCCCGATGACGGGGCCGCGCTATTTCAAGCCGATGCGCCGCACCAGATCCGCGTAGCGGGGGTCGCCGCGCAGCGGTGCGTATCCCGGGTCCAGG
>DATDED010000194.1:0-4787 GCA_036523455.1 Gemmatimonadales bacterium | reverse complement strand
CTGCCTGCGGTGCGCGCCCATTGTGCCCAGGCACTCGGCACCCTGCCGGAGGCCGTGCTCCGCCTCAGTGGAGCGGCGCCCTATCCCGTCCGGGCGTCGGACGCTCTCGCGCGACGCCAGCAGGAGATCAAATCCGCGGCCGTGGCGAGGGAGGTGGCGGCAGACTAACCCCGGCTTCACACCGACTTCACAGCTAGCCGGCCATCGTTCGAGCGGGAATCGACCAAGGAGGCAACATGCTCACCGTGCGCGATCTCATGACCCGTGAGGTGGTCACGCTAGACCCGGACCTCTCCCTGCGCGAGGCGGTGGAGCTGCTCTCCGCGCAACGCGTGAGCGGGGCGCCGGTCACGGCCGGCGGGCGCCTGGTCGGTGTCCTCTCGGCGAGCGACGTACTCGAATTCGAAGAAGCGACGCCCGGCGTCCCGACGGAGCGGCCCGAAATGGAGCTCGAGGAGTGGAACGAGCCGACGGAGTGGGTCGAAGGAGAAGAGGCGCCCGCGGCGTTCTTCAGCGAGCAGTGGGCGGATGCCGGGGCGGACGTGCTGGAGCGGTTCGCTCAGATCCGCGGGCCGGAATGGGACACCCTGGCCGAGCACACCGTCGGCGAGGCGATGACGCCGAGCCTCTGCAGCGTCGCGCCGTTCGTGGACATCTATACCGCCGCCGAGTACATGGTCCGGGCCGGTGTCCATCGCCTGATCGTGACGGAGGAGGGCCGGCTGGTCGGCGTGCTGTCGAGCATGGACATCGTCCGCGCGGTGGCCCAGCAGCGCCTGGTCGCGGCCAGTCCCGAGGTACGGTCGGGGCCACGCACCTGGGCGGAAGTCCGGCGCTGAGCCGTCGTCGATGCCGGGTGCGCTGGCCCTGCTGCAAGAGGTGAGCGCGAGGTCGTCGGCCGTCGCGACGTGGCTCACCTACGTGGAAGACGGGATCTACCTCGTCACCGCCGGGCTACTGGGAGCGACCGCCGTGGTGCTCATTGGCGCCACGGCGCGAGATTTGGTGCGCTCGAATACCGCCATGCCGATGATGCAGCGCGCACTCAAGGCGCTCGATTCGCTGCTGCTCGTCTTGATGATCGTGGAGCTCTTGCATACGATCCGGTTGTTCATCGTGGGTCACGCGCTGGTTCCGGAGCCGTTCCTGGTCGTCGCGCTGATCGCGGGCGTGCGCCGGGTGTTGATCCTCACCACGGAGGCGTCGCAGTACATCCAGACCCAGCCCGAGCAGTTCCGCATGGCGCTGCGAGAAATGGGTCTCTTGATGCTGTCGTTCCTCGTGCTGGCCGTGTCGATCGTCGTGCTGCAGCGGTTTCCGATCGCCCACTAATCAGGCAGCCGGTCGCGGAGGTAGCGCAGCAGGCCGTTCAGGGTAGCGACCTTCGGGTAGTCCGCCTCCGGGACGTCGACGTGCAGCTTCGTGTTGATGCCGATCAAGAAGCGCATGAAGTCGATGGAGTCGACGTCCAGTTGATCGCGGATCGGCGCGTCGGGCGCGAGACGGCTCAATTCCGCTTCTGGCGCGACGTCGCGAAGTACGGCCAGCACCGCCTGGCGCAGCTCGTCCCCAGTCACAGACACGCGGGGTCCTGCAGCCGGCCAGCCACGGCGGCGAGGAACAGCGCCCCGCGGTGGCCGTCACTCACACGATGGTCCGCGGCGAGCGTGGCGCGGACCAGCCGCCGGGCGACGACGCCCCCGTCCACCACCCACGGCCGCTCGACCACTGTACCAAATCCGACGATGGCGACCTGCGGCGGATAGATCACGCCGTACACCGTATCGACGCCCCGGTCCCCGAGGATCGTCACGGTGATCGTCGGATCGGCCAGCTCCGAGCTGCGCAGCGCGCCGGCGCGCGCTCGCTCGACGAGATCCAGCGTGCTCGCCATCAGCTCGTCCACGCTCAGGCGGTCGGCATGGTGCAGCGCCGGAGCGACGAGCCCGCCGTCGCGGAGTGAAATCGCGAGCCCGACGTTGATATCGACACTGGGGGCGGCGCGCCCCTCGACCCAGCGTGCGTTGAGCTCGGGGAAGTCCCGCAGCGTCAGCGCGACCGCCTTCACGAGCAGCGGGCCGTGGACCAGCCGGCGCGCCACGGGCCGTTCGCGGTTCTGCTCGGTGAGCCACGCGGTCGCCGGCCCGAGATCGATCGTGTGTCCGATGTAATAGTGCGGGATGTCACGCTTCGATCGGGTGACGGCGGCTGAGATCGCCTGACGCATCCGCTCTCCCCGGCCGGCGGTGGCCGCTTCAGGCGCCTCGACCTTGCCGGCCGCCTGCTGGACGTCGTCGAGCGTGACTGCGCCATCGGGTCCCGTGCCGGGGACCGTGGCGAGAGCGACCTTGAGCTCGGCGGCGAGTCGGCGGGCCGCCGGGGACACACGGGCCCGCACCTCGGCGACCGTTGGCGCTGGAGCCGCGGCTGGCGCCGGCGCCTCTCCCGGTTCGCGAATGATCGCGAGCGGCGTGCCGACGGGAACCTTGGTCCCCGGTTCGACCAGCGTCTTTTCCAGTACACCGCTGGTGAAGACCTCAACCTCGATGAGCCCCTTGTCCGTGTCGACCTCGGCGATGATGTCGCCGCGCGTGACGGTATCGCCGGGGTGTTTGAGCCAGGTGACGAGGCGGCCCGCCGTCATGTCGGCGCCGAGCGCCGGCATCACGAACTCAGCCACGGCGGGCACGCAGGGCGGTGACGGCCTCCACGATCGCCTCGGGCTGCGGCAGGGCAGCGTCCTCGAGGTGTTTGGCGTAGGGAATCGGGACCTCGGCGCTGCACACCCGCGCCACCGGCGCGTCGAGCTCGTAGAAAGCGCCCTCCATGATCCGCGCGCTGACCTCCGCCGCCAGGCTTCCGGTGCGCCAGCCTTCGTCCACGATCACCGCCCGATGGGTCCGCTTGACCGAATCGAGCACCGTCTCCATGTCGAGCGGTCGCAGCGAGCGCAGATCGACCACCTCCGCCGATATGCCGCTCTCCTGGAGTCGCGCCGCGGCGGTCAACGCCTTCCCTACCGAGCCCCCGTAGGTCACGACCGTCACGTCGGTTCCGGTGCGCCGCACAACGGCATGGGCGATATCGGCAGGTCCACCCTGTTCGTCCGCCTCCTCCTCGACGGGATACAGTGATGCGTGCTCGAAGATCACGACCGGATCGGGCAGTCGCAACGCGGCAAGCAGCATGCCGCGGGCGTCGGCGACGGTCGCGGGGGCCAGCACGGTGATCCCGGGGATGTGCGCGTACCAGGCCTCCAGACTGTGCGAGTGTTGGGCCGCGAGCTGCCGGCCCGCGCCCGTTGCCATGCGGATCACGAGCGGGATGCTGAACTGTCCGCCGGACATGTGCCGCAGGGTGGCGGCGTTGTTCACGATCTGGTCGAGTGCCAGCAGGCTGAAGTTGACCGTCATGACCTCGACGATCGGCCGCATCCCGCCGAGTGCGGCTCCAATCCCGGCCCCGACGAACGCGGACTCCGACAATGGCGTGTCCCGGATCCGATCCGGCCCGAACTCCTCCAGCAGGCCCTTGCTGGCGGCGTATGACCCGCCGTAACGCCCGACGTCTTCCCCCATGAGAAACACGCGTGGGTCGCCGCGCAGCGCGTCGCGCAGCGCGGAACGGACGGCTTCCCGGTAGGAGAGTGTGGTCATGGCCGGGGTGACTCGACGTCCTTGAGCAGATCGGCGACCGGCTCGAGCGGTCCCGCCTCGGCCTCCGCCACGGCGGCCGCGATGACCGCGGCGACGTCGCTTTCGAGCGCCGACCGCGCGGCTTCGGTCAGCACACCGGTCTCCGTCAGGCGCGCGGTGAAGGTGCTCACCGGGTCGCGTGTCATCCACTGGGCGACTTCTTCCTTTGACCGGTACAACTCCGGATCGTACATGGAGTGGGCCCGGAAGCGGTACGTCAGCAGCTCGAGCAACACGGGCCGTCCCTCCGATCGAACGGCATCGGCCGCCCGGCGGGCCGCGGCCTCGACTGCCACGACGTCCATCCCGTCCACCTGCGACCCCGTCATCCCGTACGCCGCAGCCTTGGCGGCGATGTTCGGTTGCGACTGATGACGCTCGAGCGCAGTCCCCATCGCATAACGGTTGTTCTCGCACAGGAAGAGCACGGGCAGCTTCCAGAGCGCTGCGAGATTGAGCGACTCGTGGAACTCGCCCTCCGCCACCGCGCCGTCGCCGAAGAAGCAGGCGGTGATCCGCGGGCGCGCCTGCAGCCGGTCCGCGAGCGCCAGGCCCGCGGCGATCGGCAGGCCGCCGCCCACGATCGCATACCCGCCGAAGAAGCGGCGGCCGGCGTCGAACAGGTGCATCGAACCCCCCCGCCCCCGACTGCACCCGTTCGCCTTGCCGAACATCTCGGCCATGAGGGCGCCCGCCGGCATGCCGCGCGCCAGCGCATGGCCGTGCTCGCGATAGGTCGCGACGATGCCGTCCTCTTCCGTCAGGGCCTGCATCGCGCCCACCGCCACCGCCTCCTCTCCGATGTAGAGGTGCAGGAAACCGCGGATCTTCCCCAGGCTGTAGAGTTCGGCGCACTTCTCCTCGAAGCGGCGGATCAGCAGCATCTGTCGCAGCAGCGTGAGGGCGTGCTCAGGCTCGATCAGGCCAGGCGTCGGGAGCGGGACCGGGGCGGTCAGGGTGGTCATGCGGTGACTCCCTCGAGCGTCGACGTGTCCCCTTCGGGGAGCCCCAACTCCCGCGCCTTGAGCAGCCGGCGCATGATCTTGCCGCTGCGGGTGCGCGGCAGGGTCGGCAGGAAGGCGATCTCCTTCG
>DATDED010000193.1:0-5793 GCA_036523455.1 Gemmatimonadales bacterium | reverse complement strand
GCACCTTCACCGACCGGTTCAGCGCAACGGTGCCGGCCCACGGCGTGGTCATGGTGCGCGTCACGCCGTAGCCGATGCTCACAAACAACACGACGGGCAGGGCGCCGTAGCGGCGCGCCCTGCCCGTCTCGTGTTCAGCCTGCAGCGACGGATCAGCTCCCGGCGTTCGCCAGGTCGCGCACCTCGGCGGCGAGCGTCTTGACCTTCGCCTGATCCGCGGCCGTCGCCGCGTCGCCGTCCAGTGTCGCGGCGAGCTGCGTCAGCGCATCCCGCCGTGCCTGTCCCGTGAGCTGCTCGGCGCGGGTCAGTCCGGTGCGCGTGGCCGCCACCTCGCCGGCAGCCAGGCCGTTGTTCCGCCCCAGCTGATCGACGTAGGCGCGCGCCAGCGCGAACGTCGCGGGCCAGACGATCTTTTGCTGGCCCTGCGTATTGAAGTAGTCGAAGTGGACCGACTTGGCGGCGTCGATCTCGTTCTGTGACAGGAACGCGCTGGGCCGCAGCTCGAAGACGTCCAAGCCGCGGGCGATCTCGGAGCTGTAGATGAACCCGTTGTACCAGTACGCCGACCACGAGCCGCCGCCCGCGGGCTTGGTCGAGTCCACGGGACCACGGTCGAAGAACGCGATCTCCCTGGGGTGCGCGGGGTCGGTCCAGTCGAACACCGAGATGCCGCCCTGATACCAGGCCTGGACCATCACGTCCCGCCCCGGAATCGGGATCAGCGAGCCGTTGTGCGCCACGCAGTTCTCGAGCGCGGTCTGCGGCGCGAGCATCTTGTAGTAGCTGTGGAACTTCAGGGCGCCGTTGTCGACCGTGAAGATGGCATCCGCGCCCCACTCGTGCCGGTCGGTCGCGCGGCACTTGGGCTGGCCGCCGCCGCCCCACTCGTCGGAGAAGAGCAGCTTCGTGCCGTCGTTGTTGAACGTCGCCGAGTGCCAGTAGGAGAAGTTCGAGTCGGCGACCGCGGCGATGCGCCGGGGATTGGTCACGTCGTGGATGTCGAGCAGCAGGCCGTAGCCGCCGCAGGCGCCGCCCGCCAGTCCGATCGCGGGATAGACGGTGATGTCGTGGCACTGGTTGGGGCCGGGGCGCACGCCGCCGGCCGTTCCCGGAGGTGGAGCGCCGACCAGCGCGTCCACGATGCCCTGAATCGCGCCGCGCAGGGCGGTGCTGTCCGTCCCCGTCGGGGCGCCGCTGCCGCCGCGGGCCCTGACGATGCTGTCGAGCATCGGCGCGGTCATCTGCTGCGGGATGACGAATTCCATGCCGTTCACCTTCGCCGTGTACATCCCCTTGGCCCGGGCGTCGGCGGCCCGCTGCGCCGCCGCGGCGATGTCCTCGGGCGCCTCGGCGTGGGTCGGGGGCGCGGTGAGGTCGTTGAAGATGCGCGGCGAGGTCACGATGGCCGCCTGCTCGGGGTGGGCGAGCGGGACCTTGATGACCTCGATGCGGAACAGCGCCGAGTTCGGGTCCTGGTCGGGCGCGAGCTTCGAGCAGCCCGCCAGCTCGTTGGGCGAACGGACTCCGGCCGACCCGGACACGTAGATGTAGACGTTGTCCTTGTCGTTGGGGTCCTCGACCACGGTGTGGGTGTGCGAGCCACGGCAGGTCTGCACGTTCGCGATGTACTTCGGGTTGCCGATGTCGGTGACGTCGAAGATGCGGATGCCGCGCAGGCGCTCGGTGCTCACCGTGTCGTGCACGCCCTGCGTGCCGCAGTCGAGCCGCCCGCCCGCGCCTTCACCCGAGACGAACAGCAGGTTCCTGTAGATGGAGACGTCGCTCTGCGAGGCGGGGCAGACATACCCGATCTTCAGCACGGGCGCGGCCGGGTTGGTGACGTCCCAGACCTGATAGCCGTTGTAGTTGCCCTGAATGACGTAGTTCCCGGTGAAGGCGAGGTCGGAGTTGGGAAGCCCTTGAACTGCTCCGGCTGCGGGTTCTTCGAGACCACCGCGAGGTTCCAGGACGCTTCGCCGGCGTCCATGAGCCCGGCGCGCAGACCGACGCGCGGATCCGTGGCGGGAGCGGGTGCCACGGCCGAGACGCGCTGGCTGCCCGCCGTGGACGAGGACGACGAAGCACACGCTGCGAGCGATCCGAGCCCGACGAGCGAGACGAAGTGAAGCAAACGGCGGACGGGTGGGGTCAAGACCATTGGCACGTTCCTCTGGTAGGTGGGGGTCATTGGCCGCTTGGCCCTTCGAACAGCAGGGTGGCCAGCATCCTCTGCATGCGGGCGATCTCGGTGGTCTGGTCGGCGAACACGTCGGAGGAGAACCGGAACACCGTTTCCTCCTCGCCGGCCCCCTGCGAGCTCTGGAGCTGGTTGACCATCGTGATGGCGCCCTGGTGGTGGCGGATCATGCTGGTCAGGAACAGCCGGTCGAACTCCGGGCCACGGGCGCTGTCGAGCTGCGCCAGCTGCTCCGGCGTCAGCATCCCGGGCATCAGGGGGTGCGCCATCCCGGGCATCATGTCGTGGGCGGCGTCCCCCTCGGGGACGGGCTGGTTGCGCTCACGGAGCCACCGCTGCATCAGGGCGATCTCGTCGCGCTGGGCGACGACGATGCGGTCGCACAACGTGCGCACGGACGGACTCGCGCCGTGCGAGGCGGCCCAGCCGGCCATGAGCACCGCCTGGGCATGATGATGGATCATCCCCGACATGAAGGCCACGTCGGCCGCGGTGTAGCGGAACCGGCCGGTGTCGGGCACCGTCTGTGCCGCGGCGCGCGTCGCGCCGGCCGAGGCGGCAAGGGCCAGCCACACGGCGAGCGAGTGTGACAACGGTCTAATCATGTATGCGCTCCTCTCCGCTCGGGTGTTACGGGCGCGCGCCCGCCAGGTTTCGGACCGCCGCCGCAAGGGTGCGCACCTTCGCCTGATCGGCGGCTCCGGCGGCATCGCGGTCGAGCTGCCGGGCGAGCTGCGTCAACTGGGTCCGGCGCTGCTGCCCGGCGGCTCGCTCGGCGCGCGCCAGGGCGCTCCGGGTCGCGGTCACCCGCGCCGCGGCGAGGCCGTTGCCGCGCTCGAGCTGGTCCAGGTAGGCGCGCGCCACGACGAAGCTCGACGGCCACACGAACTTCTGCTGGTCCTGGACGTTCACCTGGTCGAAGCGGACCAGCTTGGCCGCGTCGATCTCGTTTTGCGAGAGCAGCGCGTTCGGCAGCAGCTCGAGGACATCCAACCCTCGCCCGATCTCGGAGCTCACGATGGTGCCGTTGTACCAGTACGCCGACCAGGATCCGGCGCCCTCGAGCTTGGTGGAGTCCATCGGCCCGCGGTCGAAGAACGCGATCTCCCGGGGATGCGCCGCATCGGTCCAGTCGAACACCGACACGCCGCCCTGGTACCAGCCCTGGACCATGATGTCGCGTCCGGGAACGGGGATCAGCGATCCGTTGTGCGCGACGCAGTTCTCCTGCGACGTCTGCGGCGCGGGCAGCTTGTAGTAGCTCCGGAAGGTGAGGGTGCTGTCCTTCAGGGTGAAGAGCGCGTCCGCACCCCACTTCGGATCGTCGGTCGCACGGCACTTGGGCTGGAGCCCGCCACCCCATTCATCGGTGAAGAGGAGCTGGGTCCCGTCGTTGTTGAACGTGGCCGAATGCCAGAACGCGAAGTTCGAGTCGGTGACGGCGGCGAGGCGCCGGGGATTCGCGGGATCGCGGATGTCGAGCAGGATGCCGTAGCCCCCGCACGCGCCGCCCGCGAGCCCGATCGCCGGATAGACGGTGATGTCGTGGCACTGCACCGGGCCGGGGCGTACGCCGCCCGGCCAGGGCCGCGGAGCGACGAGCCGGTCGACGATCGCCTGGAGCGAATCCCGCAGCAGCGCGCTGTCGGCGCCCGTCGGCGCGCCGGTGCCGTTCCGGGCCTTGACGAGGCTGTCGAGCTGGGTCTTGACGAACATGGACGGCACCACGCGCTCGACGCCGAACAGGGTGGCGGTGAACGCTCCCGTCGCGCGGGCGGAATCGGCCATCCGCTTCGCAGCGGCGATGTCCCCCGCCGCTTCCGGGTGGCTCCCCGCCTGGACGAGGCCGGCGAGGATCGCCGGCTTGTTCACGACGTGTGCCTGCTCCGGGTGCGCGAGGGGGACCTGAATCACCTCGATGCGGAACAGCTCGCTGTTCGGGTCCTCGTCGGGACGGAGCGACGAGCATCCCGCGAGCTCGGTGGGCGACCGGACCGGCGACGAGCCCGAGACGTAGATGTAGACGTTCGCCGTGTCGGCGGGTGAGGTGACGAGCGTGTGGGTGTGCGACCCGCGGCAGGTCTGCACGTTGACGATGGGTTTGGGATGCGCGATGTCGCGGATGTCCCAGATGCGGATGCCGCGCATGCGGTCCGCGCTCACCGTGTCCTGCACTCCCTGGGTGCCGCAGTCGATGCGCCCCGCCGTGGATTCGACGGAGATGAACAGGAGGTGCCGGTAGACCGAAACGTCGTTCTGCGATCCGGGGCAGACCACCGCGGCGACCAGGGTGGGATGCGCCGGCTGCGCCACGTCCCAGATCTGGATGCCGTTGAAGTTGCCCTGGATGACGTAGTGGCCGTCGAGGGCGATGTCCGAATTGAGGAAGTTGAAATTGCCCGGGTCGGCCGTGTCGGCGAATTGCGGCGGGCGCGGCGCGGTGGAGACGAGCCGCATGTTCCAGGCGGCCTGGGCCGCGTTCAACCATCCCGCGCCCAATCCGACGCGCGGGTCGGGCCGCGTCTGGGCGGAAACGGTACCAGCGAAGCAGAGTGACAGGAGAGCGAGCGCCAAGGCGTCACGGCGGACGGCGACGTGACGGAGCGATTCAGTAGACACGAGTGCTCCGGATGCGGGATTGTGGACTGCTAAAACTACACCTTCCCCCAGTTACTGCTGGCGTCGGGCGGCGGAGTACGCAGCCGTCTTCGCCGAATCCGCGGCGATGGCGTACATCAGGGAATCCAGGCCGTCGCGCGTCAGCCCGTTGGCGGCGAGGATCGAGTCCACCTTCGCCGGGGCGGCGTCGATCCCCCGGGCCACGGTCACCGCGAGCTGCACGTCCGCCGGCACCGTCGCCTGCTGCACGGCGGGCGTAGCCGGTTGCTGCTGCTCCGCCGACTTGTTGCCGCCGCTCCCACCGCACGCGGCGGCGAGCGTCCCCACCAGGGCGAGCCTTGCGATCCGCGTGCTCATGGCTTCCTCCCTCTGCCCTGGCCCTGGCCCTGTCCCTTGCCCTTGCTCTTGCCATGGCCGATGCCGCGGCGGGCGTGCTCGGCGTGAATCGCGGCCGCCAGCTCCCGGCCGCGCAGGCCGCGCGCCAGCATCGCGTTCACGGTGGCGCCGAAGTTCTCCTTGGGGGCGCCGTCCTTCACCGCATCGACCTCTTCCTGCACGATCTCCTGGGCGTCCTGGGCCGGAACGCGGGCGCGCCGCAGCGAATCGAGCACACCCCAGATCGTACCGGAGGGGACGCCCGCCTGGCGTCCTTGATCCACGGTGTTGGGCAGGTTGAGAACCCGTTGCCAGAACCCGCTGTCGGCGGGGGCCTGGTTCTGGGCCCTGGCGGGCGCGGCGACGAGGGCCAGCGCGATGAGCGTCAATGATGTGCGCATGTTGTCTCCAGGTGTGTCGATGTCGAAATGAACACCCGGCGCGGTATCGCTGTCAAACCCCGGCCCCTCCCGGAGCGGCACGCCGCTCAGTTCCCGGGGTGGTATTCCCGCTCGGTGTGGCCCACCAGCTGCGAGCGGTAGAAATAGACCTCACGCAAATCTCCGCTTGCGTAGCGCAGCGCCTGGTCGGCGAAATGCGGC
>DATDED010000192.1:0-8835 GCA_036523455.1 Gemmatimonadales bacterium | reverse complement strand
GCGCGCCAAGTGATGATTGAGGCGTCGCCGCCACAGGCAGGGATCGCCACACGCCCGTAGCCGAACGCAAACGACCGAGCGATCATTGAGACACCTGCATGGCCGACCGCCGATTCACCCCGATTCTTGAAGTCCCGCGACACCAGCGGCGCTGGACGCCTCCGACGCTCACCGCCGGCTCCGCCATGACGCTGCGGGCGCCGTTGCGCGGCGCCATCTACGTCGTGCTCATCGGCCTCACCGCGGCCGGTCTCATCTACTCGCTCCAACAGGTGATTGCCCGCAACCAGCGCGTCCAGGTCCGTCTCGCGGAGATGGAGGGCTGGGTCAACCTGCTGAACGCGCGGGAATGGGAGGCGCGCACGGGAGTGATCAGCTCCGATCACCAAACCGACGTCGCGGAAAGCCAGCAGCACATGCGTTCCATCATCGCCGAGCTCCGTGAGCGCACCGGGAACCCGCCGAGCCAGCAGAGCGGCTCCCGTTCCGGGATCACGAACGTCCAGCAGGTGGAGGCGGATGTGCGCGAGTACCTGGTCGCCGTCGATTCGATGTTCCAGCTGCTGTCCCGCGACCGGCGCAGTGATGCCCAGAACCTGGCGGAGCAAACCGTGGATCCCGCGTTCGAGAATCTGCGCCGGTCGCTGCAGGCCGCGCGGGCCTACTACGCGACCGCCGGAGAGCGCGCCATCCGACTGGCGAACATCTCGTCCCTGGTCGGCGTGCTGATCGCCATGAGTCTGATCTGGGTCCTCCTGGGGCGCGGCGCCCGGCAGCGTGCCGAGACCCAGGCGCTCGACACGGAGCGGCGCACCCTGGCGGCGAGCGAAGCCCGCTGGCGCGCCCTGATCCTGAACGGCGAGGACGCCGTGCTGGTCGTCGATCCGACCGGCGCGATCGACTACGCCTCGCCCAACGCGGACCGCGTCCTCGGCCTGCCGAGCGGGGGGCTGGGCGACTCGGTGTTGTCCGCCCTGCCGCCGGAGCTCCGTCCCGCCATGCTGGTCCTGCTGGAGGCGAGTCAGCGCGAGCCGGGGCGCCCGCGTGTGCAGGAGCTGCAGCTGGGCGACGGCACGCCGCGCTTCCTCGAGGTGGTGGCCACCAACCTGCTCGCCGACTCGGCGGTGAACGGCATCGTGCTCAACCTCCGCGACCTCACCGAGCGGCGGGCGATGGAGGAAGCCCTGCGCCAGAGCCAGGAGCAGCTGCTCCACGCCCAGAAGATGGAGGCGCTCGGCCGGCTTGCGGGCGGCATCGCCCACGACTTCAACAACCTGATGATGGCGATCTCGGGGTACACCGAGCTGGTGCTGCAGGACCCGTCGATCTCCCCCACCTCGCGCGACGACGTCGCGCAGATCCGCCGCGCCGTGTTCCGCGCGGCCGAGCTGACGCAGCAGATCCTCGCCTACAGCCGGCGACAGATGCTGCAGCCCGTCCCGGTCAACCTGAATCTCCTGCTGGGCGAGGCGAGCGGGATGCTGCGGCGGCTGATGCCGGAGAACATCGAGTTGCGACTGGCGCTCGATCCCAATCTCCCCGACGTCCTGGTCGATCCCGGGCACATGATCCAGGTGGTGATGAACCTGGCGCTGAACGCGCGGGACGCGATGCCCAACGGCGGCACCCTCGGCATCCGGACCGCGGCCGGCACACCCCCGTCCGCGGAGGGGAACGGCGCCGGGCAGCACGCCCAGCTCGTCGTCTCCGACACCGGCACGGGCATCGATCCGAAGGTCGTCCCGCTCATCTTCGATCCCTTCTTCACCACGAAGCCGCAGGGCGAAGGCAGCGGTCTCGGGCTGTCCACCGTGTACGGGATCGTCAAGCAGAGCGGCGGCCAGATCGACGTCGACAGCGAGATCGACCGGGGCACGACGTTCACCATCACCCTGCCCCCCGCGCCCCAGGTGCCGGCGCGGGACGTGACGGGGGAGATCCAGGGCCCGCCCCGCAGCGGCGGCGAGGTGATCCTCGTGGTGGAAGACGACGACCAGGTCCGCACCGTCGTCTCGAAGGGGCTCCCGCGCCTGGGCTACGAGGTCCTGGTGACGCGCAATGCCGAGGAGGCGCTCGCGCTGGTGGAGAAGCACCCCGGCCGCATCGACCTGCTTCTCACCGACGTGGTGATGCCCGGGCTCTCCGGTCCGCAGCTCGCGGATCGCCTCACGGCCCACCGTCCCGAGACCCGCGTCGTGTTCATGTCGGGCTACCCGGAGGCGCAGGATCCCGCCCTGGGGTTCTCTCTCGACGGGCGCAGTTACCTGCAGAAGCCGTTCGCGCTCTCGGAATTGGCGGAGAAGATCCGGCTGGCCCTGGACGAGTAAAGCGATCGTCAGCAGTCAGAGGTCAGTGGTCAGTGGTCGGTGGACGAACCGGCGTTCGTCGCGCACATTTGAGACGCTCTTTGGCTGTCGAAGCGCGACGACCGACTACTGACCACTGACCACCGGGAACGGCTTCCATGCCTTTTCTCTCCCGCCAATCTCCCTACGACGTCTGCATCGTCGGCTCCGGCGCGGGCGGCGGTATGGCCGCCCACACGCTCACGCAGGCCGGCGCCAACGTCGTGCTGCTCGAAGCCGGCCCGCTGTGGTTCTCGACCGAGAACTCGGCGATGCTCCAATGGGCCTACCACTCGCCCCGGCGCGGCGCGTCCACCAAGGAGCGCCAGTTCGGCGAGTTCGACGCGGCGCTCGGCGGATTCGAGATCGAGGGTGAGCCCTACACTCGCGCGCCGGGGACGAAGTTCGACTGGTTCCGCAGCCGCATGCTCGGTGGACGGACGAACCACTGGGGCCGCATCTCCCTGCGCTTCGGTCCCTCCGACTTCCGGCGCAAGTCGATCGACGGCCTGGGGGACGATTGGCCCATCGGCTACGACGACCTCAAACCGTATTACGACCGGGTGGACCGCCTGATCGGGTTGTTCGGGTCGCGCGAAAACCTCCCCAACGAACCCGACGGCATCTTCCAGCCGCCGCCGCGGCCCCGCTGCTACGAGCTGCTCGTGAAGCAGGCCGCCGACCGGCTGCGCATCACCTGCATCCCCTCGCGCCTGTCCATCATCACCAAGCCACTGGGCGACCGGCCCGCCTGCCACTATTGCGGGCAGTGCAACCGCGGGTGCGCCACCAATGCGAACTTCTCCTCGCCGGCGGTGCTGCTCAAACCGGCCCTGGCCACCGGCAAGCTCACCATCGTCCCCAACGCGATGGCGCGCGAGGTGACGACCGATGCACGCGGCCTCGCCGACGGCGTCGCCTACATCGACAAGACCACCGGCCAGGACCTGCACGTCCGCGCCCGCGTGGTCGTGCTCGCAGCGAGCGCGCTGGAGTCGGCGCGCCTGCTGCTCAACTCCACCTCGACCCGGTTCCCCCAGGGCCTCGCCAACTCGAGCGGGACCGTCGGCCGCTACATCACCGACACGACGGGCAGCGACCTGGGCGGGTTCATCCCGCGCCTCGCTGACGGCATTCCCCACAACGAAGACGGCGTCGGCGGGATGCACCTCTACATGCCGTGGTGGCTGGACAACAAGACGCTCGATTTTCCGCGCGGCTATCACATCGAGGTCTGGGGCGGCCGCGGGATGCCGAGCTACGGATTCATGGGCGGTATCCAGAACTACCCGGGCGGCGGCGGCTACGGGGCCCAGTTGAAGGACCAATACCGGCGCAACTACGGCACCGTGGTGGGATTCTCAGGCAGGGGCGAAATGATCCCCAACGACCAGAGCTACTGCGAGATCGATCCGGATACCGTGGACCGCTGGGGCATCCCCGTGCTGCGGTTCCACTGGAAATGGGCGGATCACGAGATCAAACAGGTCAAGCACATGCAGGACACGTTCGAGGCGCTCATTCACGAGATGGGCGGAACGCTCATGTGGAAGAAGGGGACGGCTGAGAACGACTACGGCATCTCCTCGGGCGGCAGCATCATCCACGAGCTCGGCGGGGCGCGCATGGGGGCCGACCCGAAGACCTCGGTCGCGAACCCCGACTGCCAGGCGTGGGACGTGAAGAACCTGTTCCTCACCGACGGCGGGCCGTTCGTGTCGCAGGCGGACAAGAATCCGACCTGGACGATCCTGGCGCTGGCGATGCGCACCAGCGAGGGAATCTCCAAGAAGATGAAATCGGGGGAACTCTGATGGAACGTCGCGAGGCGGTCGAGCTCCTCTCCGCGCTGCCGTTCCTGGGCGCCCTGCCGCTCACCCCGGGGGCCGCACAGCGCGCGGCCCGGTTCGTGCGCGAGCTCCGGACCGCCCCGGGCCAGGCGTACGCGCCGAAGTTCTTCACCGCGCACGAGTGGCAGACGGTTCGCCTGCTGGCGGACCTCGTCCTGCCCAGGGACGCGCGCTCCGGGAGCGCCACCGACGCGGGCGTCCCCGAGTTCATGGACTTCATCCTGGTCGAGTATCCCGATCACCAGCTCTGGATGCGCGGCGGGCTCGCCTGGCTCGACATCGAGACGCGGCGCCGCTTCGGGAAGGCGTTCGTGGAGGCGGACGCGGCGCAGCAGACGAAGCTCCTGGACGACATCGCCTGGCCCGACAAGGCCCCTGCCGGCCTGCACCAGGGGGTCGAATTCTTCAACCGGTTCCGCGACCTCACCGCTTCCGGCTTCTTCTCGAGCGAGATGGGCGTCGCGGACCTCCGCTACCTTGGCAACCGGTTCGTGGTCTGGCAGGGCTGCCCACCCGAGCAGCTGCAGAAACTGGGAGTGCGCTACCCGTGAGCCAGAAACGCCTGGGCATCGGGATCATCGGCAGCGGCTTCAACGCCCGTTTCCACCTGCAGGCGTTCCGCGGCGTGCGCGACGCCGACGTATTGGGGATCTGGAGTCCGAACCGGACCCATGCCGAGGAAGCCGCCGCTCTCGCGCGCCAGCTCGACGTCGGCGCGGCGAAGCCCTATGCCTCGCTCGCCGATCTCGTCGCCGACAAGGACATCGATGCGCTCTGGCTCACCGGGCCCAACTACGCGCGCGTGCAGAACATGGAGGAGATCGTCGACACGCTGCAGCGCGGGCGCGGCGCGCTCGCCGGCATCGCGTGCGAGAAACCGCTGGCGCGCAACGTCGCCGAAGCCACGCGCGTCGCGGCCCTCGTGAAGGGCACCGAGGTGAAGACCGGCTACCTCGAGAACCAGCTGTTCGCCCCGCAGGTGGAGCGCGGCCGGGCCCTGCTGTGGGCCCGCGGCGCCGCGCTGACCGGGCGTCCCTACCTCGCGCGCGCCGCCGAAGAGCACGCCGGCCCGCACATGCCGTGGTTCTGGCGCGGCGACCTGCAGGGCGGCGGCGTGCTGAACGACATGATGTGCCACTCGGCCCTGGTCGTCCGCCACCTGCTCACCAAACCCGGAGAGCCGCTCTCGACCGTCGAGCCCGTGCGCGTCACCGGCCGCATCGCGAGTCTCAAGTGGTCCAGACCCGAATACGCGAAGCGGCTCACCCAGGCGATGGGCAAGGACGTGGACTACACCCGGCACCCCGCGGAGGATTTCGCCAGCCTCAGCGTGGAGTTCGAGACGGCCGACGGCTACATGGTGCTGGGCGAGGCGACGACCTCCTGGAGCTTCGTCGGGGCCGGGCTGCGCCTCAGCGCCGAGCTGCTGGGTCCGGAGTACTCGATGTCGTGGAATACGCTCGACGCCGGCCTGAAGCTCTTCTTCAGTCGTGAGGTGAAGGGCAAGACCGGCGAGGACCTGGTCGAGAAGCAGAACGCCGAAATGGGCCTGATGCCCGTGGTCGCCGACGAGCCCGCGGCCTACGGTTACGAAGCCGAAGACCGTCACTTCGTGCGCGTGTTCCTGGGCAAGGAAGCGCCGCTGCTCACGTTCGACGACGGGCACGAGGTCGTGAAGCTCCTGATGACGGCCTACCGCAGCGCCGAGCAGGGGAAGACGCTCGATTTCCCTCCTGCGGACCTCGACGGCTTCGTCCCCGCGGTCGCGCAGGGGACCTGGAAGCCCTAGCTAGCGCGGGAACGCCTCGGGCAATCCGCCGTCCACAGTGAGGATGTCTCCCGTGGTGTAACGGAACCGCTCGCTCGCCAGCAACACGGCGATGTCCGCGACCGCCTCGGCCGGGATCAGGGACACCCCCATCGCATTGCGCTTCCGGTACTCCTCCAGCTGCTGCTCGACCGTGACTCCGCGGCTGGCGGCGCGCTCAGCCACGAACTTGCGGAACAGCGGGGTCTCGATCTGGTCGGCGTTGATGGCGTTGACCCGGATCCCGTCCCCACCCAGCTCGAGGGCGGCCACCCGCAGTGCCTGCAACAGGGCCGCCTTGCTGCCTCCGTACGCGACCGCCTCGCGCCCCGGCGCCAGCGCCGCCTTGGACACCGACGCGACGATGGCCCCGCCCGACCCCTGGCGCCGCATGACCGCCGCGGCCCGCCCTATCGCCATCACCGCTCCGAGGTAATGCACGTCGAGCTGCCGCTGCAGATCCTCGCGATGGATATCGGGGATCTGGGCGAAGCGCGGTGGCTGGCCCGCCGTGTAGAAGAGACAATCCACTCCGCCGAACGCCAGGACGGTTTCTCGAAAGAGCCGGTCGAGGCTCGCATCGTCGCGGACGTCGGCCGCGAGTCCCCGGGCGCGACCCGGGAAAGACTTCGCGATGTCTGCCGCGGCCTGATCGGCCGCTGTCTGGTCGAGGTCGGCCACGACGACGTGGGCCCCCTCTTCGACGAAGCGGCGGGCCGCCGCCCTCCCAATCCCGCTCGCACCGCCCACCACGACGACGACCTGCCCCGGCGCCAGCAGCGTCGCGCGGTCGCGCACCGCCTGCTCCTCCACCTTCCGGCGCTCCAGCGGCCAATGCTCGAACTCGAACACATCGGCCTCGGAGAGAAACGTGAAGTGGTCGATCGCCTCTGCGTTCGCGATGGTTTCGAGCACCGCCCGGTAGCAGAGGTTGGCCGTCGTCGCCCCACGCTGATCGCGCCCGGCCGTGATCATGCCCAGCCCGGGGACGAGCACGACCTTCGCCCAGTCGGCGATGGGCGGAGTCCCCGCCGGGGCATGGCGCCCGTGATACGCCTCGTATTCCGTGCGCAGCTCGGCGATGCGCCGGCGCACCGACTCGGCCGCCCGCTCGGGGGGCGCGGACCAATCCAGCTCGAGCCACAACGGCCGACGGCCCGCGCGCAGGATGTGCTCCGGGGTCGCCATGCCGGTGCCGACGAGATCCCGCAACCGCTTGGCGCCGAGAAACCCCAGCACCGGCTCCGCGTCGTCGAAGTGCAGGATGACCCGTCCGCCATTCGCGCCGAGCGCGCCGCGCACGCCCGGCAGCACCTGCTCGGCGAAACGCTCGCGCACCTCGCGCGACGGCGCGACGACACTCCGGGCCCCGAGCACATCGCGGTCGCGGCGCTTGGCCTCGAGGTGGTCCTCGATCCGTCGCACCGTGCGGACCAGACGGGCGTAACACTCCCGGAAGTCCTGAGCCCACACCACGAGGCCATGATGGGCGAGCACCAGTCCGATCGCGTTCGCGGGAATCCGGTCCAGCTGGTCCCGCAGCGCGTGGGCCAGCGGGAACCCGGGTCGGGCGTACGGGACGTAGAAGATCTCTCCCTCGAGCAGCTCCTTCGTGAGCCGTTCGGCCACGGCGTCCGTCACGTTCGTGAGACTCATGGTTGCGACGTCGTGGGTGTGCACGATCACCCGGTGCGGCAGGAGAGAATGCAGCGGGGTTTCGACGCTCGGGACCGGGCCGTCGGGGACCGTCATGCACCCCGCCATGAACCGCATCATCTCCGCGTCGCCCATCGCCGTCATGTCGCGCAGTGTGGCGAGGCGCCCGAGCGAGAGGCGCGTGAATCCGCGGCGGTCGATGGTCCGGAGATCGGTCCCGCTCCCCTTGACCAGCAGCACCTCCCCGATCTTCACGGAGGTATTGCCACCCCCCGGCTGCACCAGCCTGGGCTCCCGTCCGACGAGGTTGGAGAGATAGACGAGCTGATCGAGCTCGTCGGCGCCGGCGGCCGGGCCGGCGCCCCAGCGATCTTCGACAGCCGGGGAGAGCAGGGAGTCGGTCATGGGGCCCTAAGATGACTCCTTGCGGCCGCGCGGAGAAGCAGCCATGCTGACTCGGGACACGAGGAGAGGAGCCGCGCGTTGACCAGTCTCAAACTGCAGACCGCCCGTATCGAGCCTCTCCCTGGGGCCAAGCCGAGGGACGACGAGCTCGACCTGTTCGGCCTCACGCACCCGGGCAAGGTGCGCCAGGAGAACCAGGATCATTTCCTGCTCTGCACGGTGCACCCGCTGGCGGTGGTCCACGCCACGAGCCTCCCCAACCCCGACCGGCTGCCGCTGCGCGGCGAGCGGCTCGCGACGGTCATGCTGGTGGCCGACGGCGTGGGCGGAACGACGGCCGGCGGCGAAGCCAGCCAGGTCGCGACGGAGGCGGTCACGCGGTACGTCACGTCGACGCTGCGTTGCTATCACGCGGTGGGCGCCGCGGACGAGGAATTTCTCGAGGCGCTGCGCGCCGCCGCCGTGGAGGCGGACGCGGCCGTGCGGGCGGAGGCGGGGGTGAAGAGCATGGCCACGACGCTCACCCTGGCCATCGCCGTCTGGCCCTGGATGTACGTGATGCAGGTGGGGGACAGCCGCTGCTACTACTTCTGGGACGGTGCGCTGCAGCAGATCACCCGCGATCAGACGATGGCGCAGGACCTGGTGGACCGCGGGGCGCTGCCGCCCGAGCGCATGGCCGCGTCGCCGTTCAGCAACGTGCTGTCGAGCGCCATCGGGGGGCCGGAACCGACGCCCGAGGTGAGCCGGTTCGACATCCGCCGGCGCGGCT
>DATDED010000191.1:0-2810 GCA_036523455.1 Gemmatimonadales bacterium | reverse complement strand
GACCCATCGCGTCGAGGATGAAGCACGGATCGGGGTTCTGGGCGCGGGCGGCGGCGCCGGTGTGCTCGAACACTCCGCGACAACGCCCGAAGCAGGCGCGAACGACGGCCAGGAACAGGTCGCGCTTGGTCCCGAACAACTGGAACAGGTAGGGCTGAGAGACGCCGGCCCTGCGGGCGATCGACTCGGTCGACGTGCCGGCGTAGCCGGTGGCGGCGAACTCGGTCGTGGCCGCCTTGATCACGACTTCGCGTCGTTCTTCGGCGGAGATTCGGGTGGCTGTGACGGCATTCACGGCGACAACTTAGTCACTGCTAAGTAGCTTGTCAAGTGGCCCGCGAGAAATCGCACGAGCGAGGGTCCTGGGCGAACGGCTGACCGGGGCGCCGGCAGTCCGGACCGGCGCGATTGACCGGCGCCGCGTCAACGCCGCCGGAAGGCGACTGCATCGCCGTCGGTAATCGCCGATCGATCGGTACTGCCGACGGCTACGTCGACCTGAACGCAAGGCCCTCGACGACCTCGACGCCGGCGAGCGTCAGGAGAATCGAGGGCGGCGCGAGGACCTTCCAGCGCCTGCTGCCTCCGCCGAGCACGATCCGCGTCCGGTCCATGACCGCCGAGTCGACCCAGAGCGGGAGTCCGGTCGGCAAGCCGAACGCGGTGACACCGCCGATCTCCATCCCGGTCAATGTCCGCGTCTCCTCGGGCGAGGCAAACGAGGCCTTGCGGGTGCCCAGCCGTGCCCGAATGGTTCGGTTGACGTCAAGTCGATGGGTCGCGAGGACGACGCAGGCGGCAAAGCGGGCCGGGTCTGACTTGCCGACGACGACGATCGTGTTCGCCGAGTCCTCGAGCGCGAAACCGTACGCGGCACAGAAGGCAGCCGTGTCGGCCAGGCTTGGATCGCACGGAAAGAGCTCGTACTCGACCTCCCGACCGGCGAGGACGCGTTCGAGGGTGACCCGATCTTCCGCCTCGTCGGCGTGGTTGGCGTCGGAATGGATCGTCACGCTCGAACGGTACCGAAACGGCGCCGGGGCGTCGAGTTGACGCGACTCGACGCTGGCACCGGCTTTGCCGCCGCCAGGGTTCGTGTTCGGCTTGATCCCGGCGTCGTGGTTCGTGGCCTTGGCGGTCGCCTCGGCGGGCGTGTCGCTCGCTGGAGTCGCCCTCTCCCCGCTCGCCGATGCGAGGCCCAGCGCGGTCGGAGCCTTGGCGGGTGGTGCTCACAGCGGTCCTGCGGTTTTAGTGGCAATGGGACGGGCTTGGCGGGGCGGATTCAATCGGTCGACGCAACAACCTCGGCAAACACCTCTGATGGTTTCAGCCAGCCGAGCGTTTGTCGAGGCCGGCCATTGAGTTCAGCGGCGACGGCATCGAGCTGCGCCTGGCTGAAGCCCGAGAGGTCGATCCCCTTGGGGAAGTACTGGCGGAGCAGGCCGTTGGTGTTCTCGTTGCTGCCCCGCTGCCAGGGACTGTGGGGATCGCAGAAGTAGACCTGGACGCCGGTGTCGACGCTGAAGCGGACGTGTTCGGCCATCTCCTTGCCGCGGTCCCAGGTGAGCGTGCGGCGCAGCTGCGCGGGCAGCGTCACGATCTGGGTGGCCAGCGCATCGCGCACCGACTCCGCCGTCCGCCCGGCCGGCAGCGCGACGAGGAGCAGGTAGCGGGTCCGCCGCTCCACGAGCGTGGCGATCGCCGAGCGCTGGCCGCGCCCGACGATCAGGTCGCCTTCCCAGTGGCCGGGCACGGCTCGATCGGCGGCCTCTGCCGGACGCTCGCTGATGAGGACCATGTCCCGCAGCTGGCCCCTTGGTAGGCCGCGGCCGCGCGGGTGCCGGTGGGCCCGGCCGGTGCGCAGGCAGCGCGCGAGCTCGGCACGGAGGGCTCCGCGACCCTGCACGAAGAGCGACTGGTAGATCGTCTCGGCCGACACCCACAGCTCCGGCTCGTGGGGATGATCGTGCCGCAATCGGCCGGCGATCTGCTCGGGCGACCAGCGCAGCGCGAGGAGCGCCTCGACGAGCGTGCGCAGGTGCCGATTGCGCGCGAGCTTGCGTGGCTTCGGGCGCCGGGCCCTCGTCGCCGCCATGCGCTCGCCCTGCCAGGCCCGATACACGGACCGTCCGCCGCTGCCCGCGACCTCGCGGCTGATGGTCGATGGCGCGCGGTTCAGGCGCACCGCGATGCGCCGGAGCGACTCACCCGCCCGCACGCCGCGGCTGATCTCCTCGCGCTCGGCGAGCGAGAGCCGGAGCGGTGACCGCAGCGTCCGCTGTGGCAGCGGACCACCCTCCTGGCGCACGATCCGGTGGATCGTCCAGCTATGCCGTCCGAGCGCCGCGGCGACATCGCGCGGACGCTCACCGGCGGCGATCCGACGACGTACCTCAGCCCGCTCGAATGCGCCAAACCACGGACCCCGTGCCATCCCATCCCTCCACCCCGGTCGTGCCGGCCGTTTCAGAGAGGAATGTTGCGATGACCGTCAGAGCCCAAGCCAGGAAGTCTGCGCCAGAGGCCGAACCGGCGTGCGACGGGGCGGCGTGACGGGGCAGCGCGACGGGGGCCGGCGTCACGGGCGGGCGTGCGACGGGGGCCGGCGTCACGGGCCAGCCTGACAGGGTCGGCGTCACGGGCCAGCGTGACAGGGCCGGCGTCACGGGCCGGCGTGACGGGGGTCCAGCGTGACGGGCGACCGCCGCGGGGCCGGCGACTCGCAGAGGCTACGCGACGCGGAGGACGCGACCCGGGGACAGACCAACGCCACAACGAGACGGAGCAGCCCGACCCGCGATGCGTGCGAC
>DATDED010000190.1:0-2210 GCA_036523455.1 Gemmatimonadales bacterium | reverse complement strand
GTACAAGCAGCTGAAGCCCGACCTGGTCACGATGGACATCGTCATGCCCGACATGGGCGGCATCGACGCGGTGCGGGAGATCGTCAAGCACGATCCCGACGCGAAGATCCTGATGTGCAGCGCCATGGGGCAGCAGGCCCTGGTGGTGGAAGCGATCCAGGCGGGCGCGAAGGACTTCGTCGTGAAGCCGTTTCAGCCGTCGCGCGTGCTGGAAGCCGTCCAGCGCGTGCTCGGGTGACATGGATCTTTCGCAATACGCCGATTTGTTCCTGGCGGAGAGCCGGGAGCACCTGAGCGCCTGCAACCAGCTCCTGCTCCAGTGGGAACGGGCGCCGGCGAGCGCCGAGCCGCTGGGCGGGCTGTTCCGGTCGGTGCACACGGTGAAGGGCATGGCGGCGACGATGGGCTACGCCCGGGTGGCCGACCTGGCGCACCGCATGGAGAATCTGCTCGACCGGCTGCGCAAGGGCGTGGCCGCGCCGAGCGGCGACATGCTGCAGTTGTTGTTCCGCGGCATTGATCTCCTGGAAAAGTCCATCGGCCTCGCGGTGGCGGGACGCGAGAAGGACGTGGACGTCGCGGGCCTGGGGGCCGAGCTGGACCTGGCGGCGCAGGCACGGGGCGATGCGCCGGCCGGCAAGGCGACACGCGGCCGGCGATCCGGCCGGGCGGCGGCGCCGCCGGCCGTGGGACCGCCGATCGCGGACGCGCCGGTCGAG
The DNA here is from genome assembly GCA_036523455.1 of Gemmatimonadales bacterium. GTDB lineage: Bacteria > Gemmatimonadota > Gemmatimonadetes > Gemmatimonadales > GWC2-71-9 > DASTHG01. The sequence continues at coordinate 1,491 of DATDED010000190.1, read as the reverse complement.
GTGTCGAGTCCGGGACGCCTGGTGTCGGTCGGGCTGCGCGCGGAAGCGCCGCTCAAAGGAGGACGGGCGCTGCTCGTGCTGCGGCGCGCGCGCGAGCTGGGCCCGGTGGCCCACGTGTCGCCCCCGGAGGCGACGTTCGAGTCGGACGATTTCGATGGCCGGTTCAGCTTCCGGCTGGATGCGGCTGTGGCGGCGGTGGAGATCGAGCGTGCGCTGGTGCGGGCGGGCGACGTCGAGCGCGTGGCTGTGTCCGAGTCGGACGCCGCCGTGGGGCGGGGTGAGGGAGCCGGCGCCGACCGCAGCCGGCACATCCGCGTGGACCTGCGCCGGCTCGACCGGCTCATGGACCTGATCGGGGAGCTGGTGACGGCGCGAGGCCGGCTGAACCAGCTGGCCGCCGAGCGGCGCGATCCGGCCGTGGACGACATGGCGATCCAGATCTCCCGGCTCTCGAGCGATCTGCAGTCGGAGATCATCCAGGCCCGCATGACGCCGGTGTGGCAGGTGTTCGACCGCTATCCGCGGCTGGTGCGCGACCTGGCGCGCCAGCTCGACAAGCAGGTTGTCCTGCGCGTGGAGGGGAAAGAGATCGAGCTCGACCGCGCGATCCTGGACGAGCTGGGCGATCCGCTCGTCCACCTGCTGCGCAACGCGGTGGACCACGGCATCGAGTCTTTGGCGGAGCGGCGGCGCCGCGGCAAGGCAGCCGAGGGGGAGATCGTGCTCGCCGCGGTGCGCGAGCGCGCCAGCGTCACCATCAGCATCGCCGACGACGGTCGGGGCATCGACCGGCGGCGGATTCTCGAGAAGGCCAAGCGCGACGGCATCGTGGACGCCCATCTCGAGACTCTCACCGACGATCAGCTGCTGCGCGTGCTCGCCCGTCCGGGGTTCTCCACCGCCGAGGCGGTGACCAGCGTCTCCGGGCGCGGCGTCGGTATCGACGTGGCGATGACCAAGATCCGCGCGCTGGGCGGCACGATCGAAGTGCAGTCCGAGGTCGGACGCGGCACGACCTTCGTGCTCCGGCTGCCGGTCACCCTCGCGATCGTGCGGGCGCTCATCGCCGACGTGGGGGGCGAGCGCTACGCGCTGCCGCTGACCTACGTCGCGGAGACGGTGGAGTTCGGTACGGTGCCCATCACTACCGTGGAAGGCCGCGAGGCGATGGTGCTGCGCGACCGGGTCGTGCCCCTGGTGCACATGCGCGCGCTGCTCGGGGCGGCGGAGACGCCGCAGCCGGCCCGTCGTCCCGTCGTGGTGCTCCAGATGGGCGAGCGCCGCACCGGTCTGGTGATGGACGGGATGGTGGGCCAGCAGGAAATCGTGGTCAAGGAGTTCGACGCGCCCGCGGGGATGCTGCCCGTCTTCAGCGGAGCGACCATCATGGGTGACGGGGTGCCGGCCCTGATTCTGGACGCCGGCGGTCTCGTTTAGGGGGTGGCATGGAGGACGTGCGCGACCTGAAGGAGCTGCAGATCGATGCGTTGC
>DATDED010000189.1:0-1551 GCA_036523455.1 Gemmatimonadales bacterium | reverse complement strand
TCCACGATTCCCGTGTTCGGATTGAACCCGATGAAAATGAACACGCCGCCCACCTGGAGCTGGCTGCGGGCCCCCGTCACCGTGTCCTCGAGCTCCAGATGATCGGTCCCGCGCTCGGTCCCGGCGACCTCCACCACCCGCTTGTTCCAGACCGCTTCGATCTTCGGATTCGCGAAGGCCCGCTCCTGCAGGATCCTCGACGCGCGGAACCGGTCGCGGCGGTGCACGATGTACACTTTGGACGCGTAGCGGGTGAGGTAGTCCGCCTCCTCGACCGCGGCGTCGCCGCCGCCCACCACCGCCAGCACCTCGCCCTTGAAGAAGGCCCCGTCGCACACCGCACAATAGGAAACCCCTTTGCCGGCATACTCCCGCTCCCCCGGCACGCCGAGCTTCACCGGGGTGCCACCGGCCGTGAGGATCACGGCGGGGGCGCGGTAGTGCCGTTCGCGCGCGGTCGTCACGTCGAACCACCCGTCGGGGGCCCGCCGCACGCTCTCCACGGTATCGGTCACGATCTCGGCGCCGAACTTCTTGGCGTGGTCCGTGAACTTCTGGGCCAGATCCCACCCCTTGATGCTCTCGAACCCGATGTAGTCTTCCACCAGATCGGTGTTCAGGAGCTCACCCCCGGGGGCGCCCCGCTCGATGGTCAGAGCCTTCAGCATCCCCCGGCCGGCATACATCGCCGCGCACAGCCCCGCCGGACCGGCGCCCACGATGATCACGTCGTAGCTCTGCTGCCCGCTCTCAGGCATCGCTTCGAAAGTCCAATCGCGGGGGATCGCCCTCCCCCGCCAGGGCACGCGCCAGGGCGGCGCGGAACCGCAACGTATCGAACTCCACCGCGGGGTGCTGCGGTCCGGACAGCTTCTCCAAGGCCGCGGCCCCGACGATGACGGTGCCGTGCCGGTTGCCGCGCCGCCGATGCAGCAGCGCCGCGGCTGCCTGGATCAGCCCCTGCCACACCCGCCGCTCACCGTCGTCTATTATAGAACGCCAGACGGTTTCCAGGGCCTCATGGGCGAGCCAGTATTCCCCGTCGTTGAACAGCGCCTGGGCCTGTTCCAGCTGACGCCGGCGCGCCTGCGGATCCAGCGACGAAGCCATCCGTCCTCATCCGTCAGCAGGCGACGGCCCGATCTGAAGCAGATTCAGGGCGCCGTGGCAGGCGCTCACCGTGCCCACGAGTACGTGGGCTGTCCCCGGGGCCGCCACGGCTGCGCCGACGATCCGCTCCCCCTCGAGCACCGCGTCCACGGCGAACGTCCCCACGCCGAACACGTGGTGGCGGCAGACGAATAGGACGGGCCCGGAAATGGACGCGCCGCTCGCCCGCAACCGTTCGGCCAGGCCCTGCACGGCCTGCGACATCTCCCACGACCGGAGCCCGCCGATCGCCGGGCAGACGGCCGGCTCGATGCAATGCGTGGGGCAGATCCAGTCGGCGAAGGAGACGTAGCGCGTGTGGTCGGGGCCGGAGCGATCGTACGGCGTCCCGAGCGAGTCCGGGACCGGGACGACCTCCACGGCGCGATCGACACAACGCGC
>DATDED010000188.1:0-5055 GCA_036523455.1 Gemmatimonadales bacterium | reverse complement strand
CCCGCCACGGGCGCCCGCTCGGGGCACCTCGTGGGCGCCGGACAGGTCGTGCAGGGACAGTTCCAGGAAGTGCCCACGGCCGGGTTTCGCCTCGACGCCGCGATGGTGCGGGCCGTCGATGGGGGCGTCGCGGCGACCGGTTCGGGCCGGGACCAGCTCAATCTGCTGTTCGATGTCGAGAAGTCGGTGGTGTTCCAGCTGCTCGGCAAGATGGGCGTGCCGCTCACCCCCGCCGAGAGCCTGGCCATCAGCGAGCGCCCCACGCGCGACCTCCAGGCCTTTCTGCTCTACAGCCGCGGCCTCGAGCAGGAGGACCGGGGCGACTTCGGGGCGGCGAGTGCCAGCTTCCGGGCCGCGGCACAGCGCGACCCCAGCTTCCAGGCCGCGGCGCAACAGGCGCAATCGACCGATGCCGCACAGTCGGCAGGAGTGGGGTCGGAGGGCAACCTCGCCGCGGCGATCGGCGGCGGCGGACCGGGAGGGCCTCCTGCGGGCGGCACCGCCGATGCTCTGACGCTCGCCATCAATTCCGCGGTGCCGAGTGGCGCGGCGATCGTCTCGGGCACGCAGACGACGACCGAGATCAACCTGCCGGTCCGGAACGATCCCGTCTGCGAAGCCGCGGGATGCGGCGGGCCGACGCTGCCGCCGCCGCTGTCGGTGGGAACGATCATCATCATCATCAACCGGCCGTAGGAGAGCGGACCCATGCGTATCCGGCTGACGCTCGGCGTGATGCTCACGCTGGCCGCTCCCCTGTGGTCGCAGGGCGCCACCGCGCTGTACTCGCGGTGGAACACCCTCTCGGGCTTCGAATTCCAGCGCTACGGCTTCGCGCAGGGGCTGGTGGTCAAGAGCGCTTCCCAGTGGAGTCTCCCCCTGGTGGTCGTGGCCCCGCTCGGACGCCGGATGTCGCTCGACCTCACGACGCACTTCGCGCACAGCGCGATCACCGACTCGGCCGGTGGCAGCGCCGACTTCACGGGACTCACCGATACGCAGCTCCGGCTGCTCTACACGGTCGGGCGCGATCGCGCGGTCGCGTCGCTCTCGGTGAATCTTCCGACCGGGAAACGCTCCTTCACCACCACCCAATTCGGCGTGTCGAGCGCCGTGAGCTCGAACTTCCTGTCGTTTCCGGTGAGCAACCTCGGCACCAGCTTCGGGATCACCGGCGGCCTCGCGTACGCGGTCCCGGCGGGCGGGTGGAACGTCGGGCTGGCCGGCTCGGTGCGCTACCAGTCGAGCTACAAGCCGCTCAGCGACTCCAGCGCGACGCTGTCCTACGATCCCGGACTCGAGAGCCGGTTGCGGATCGGCGCGGACCGGGTGGTCGGCCAGCGGGGCAGGCTGCTGCTCGGGTTCACGTACAGCTCGTTCTCGACCGACCAGTTCTCCGGCGGTGCGCTGGTGAACGGCTGGTTCAACCCCGGATCGCGCCTGATCGGCGACTTCGGGTACGCGTACACCTGGGGCCGGACCACGCTGACGCTGGGCGCCTGGGACTTCTACCGCCTGGCCGGCCGGTCCAGCACCGGTACGAGCGCGATCGGCACGACCGACAACAACGAGAACATCTTCAACACGGAGCTGCGGCTGGCGCGGCAACTGTCGCCCCGCGTGGTGGTCGAGCCGCTGGTGGGCTACCGGCACTGGAATCTGGGTGGGCGGCTCTACAGCGTCGGCCTGAACGGCCGCTTCGGGCTCAGCGACTCCTTCTCAGGGATCGCGAGCGCCCGCATCAGTCCGGGATCGGTCGACGGGACAGGCGTGACCGGCCTGGGCCTCTCGCTGCTGTTGCGCTATCAGCGATAACACAATTCTTGACGCTGTCGGGGGTGCGTGGTAGGTTGGCGCGACTTCCAACGTCGGAGTGTCGTCCTTCATGCCAGCCGAGCTCGGCGGATCGCAGATCTCCTCGCTCCTCGAAGCCCTGCCGGGGATCGCGAGCGTGCTGCGCAGCCCCGTGGCGGACGCGCTCGTCAAGGCGATCCGGGCCGCGGCGGGAGTCGGCGAGTTCGAGCTCGCCGACGCCGAGGAACTGGTCCGCTACGCGGTACGCCGCGGCCTGATCGGCTCCGATGAGGGCGACCGCGTGCTGTCGGAGGTCGGGGGCGCCCTGAAGGTCAGGCGCAAACCGGTGCGCAGCGCCAAGGCGAAACCCGCCAAGCGGACCGACAAGAAGAAGAAGGCCCGCCGCTGAGGCCGGCCGCCTAGACCCGGAATCCCTTCACCAGCGAACGGAGCTTCTCCGCCGCCTGCAGCAGCGTGCCGGCGCCGGCGGCGAGTTCCTGTGTCGACGCTCCCTGCTCCTGGGCCGCGGCCGATACCTGCTGTGCCCCCGCGGCGTGCGAGCTGGCCCGCGCGGCGACCTGTTCCGTCTTGTGGGAGAGGTCCTCGGCGATGGCGCGGTTCTGCTGCGCCACGGCGGTGACGTGCGCGGCGGCCTGCTCGACCTGACCCACGGCGGCGGCGATCTGTGCCAGCGCCGTTGCCGCGCCCTCGGCCACCGTCTCGATCCCCCGAACGCGCGTCTGCCCGTCGTTCATCACCGTCGTCATGCCGTCCATCTGCTGGCGGATCGCCGCGGTGGCGCGGGCCACCTCCTCCGCCGCCCGGGCCGACTCGTCGGCCAGCTGGCGGACCTCCTCGGCCACCACCGCGAAGCCACGACCGTGCTCGCCCGCGCGCGCCGCCTCGATGGCGGCGTTCAGGGCGAGGAGGTTGGTCTGGGAGGAGATGCGGCGGATCAGGTCCACGAAATCGTCGATGGAGGCACTCTGGTCCACCAGGCGCGACACCTGCCCCGCCGTCGTCAGCACGACTTCCCGGACCCCCAGCAGCGACTCGCCGGCAGCGTGGATGTCGTCGCGATGGCGCGTGGCCGCGAACCGGATCTCCTCCCCCAGCTGCGACGCGCGGGCCGACGCCTCCGCCATGTCGCCCGCCGTGCGACGCAGATTATCGAGCCCGCTCTCGATCGCCGTCAGCTCGTTGCGTTGCAGCTCGGCGCCGCCCGAGATGTCCACCATCGCCGTTGACACCTCGCTCGACGACGCGGCGAGCTGCTCGCTGACCGCCGAGAGGTCTCCGGCCGACGTGGTGATCCGGTCCGACTCGCCGATCACTTCGCGCACGATGCCGCGCAGTCGCTCCGCCATGTCCCGCAGCGCGTGGGCCAGCACCTCGAACTCGCGCGGCATGGCGCCCGTCGTCACCGGCCGGAGGTCCCCCGCGCCGAACCGCTCGGCGGCCGTCACGAGCCGCGCCAGGGGTGCTTCCACCGACCGCACCGTGAGCATCATGGCCACGCCCGCGAGGGCCACGAACACGGCCAGCACGAGCCAGAGGAAGAGCTGCCGCCGCCCGGCCACCAGGCCCAGCCGCTCGGCCACCTGGGCCGCCCGCTCCGACTGTCGTGACGACAGCCCCCGCACCAGCTGCAACAGCTCGTTGACGGTGGCGTGCACCTGCGTCACCCGGGCCTGGACCTCGCCGCTGCGCCCCAGGTCGCGCGACGCGTGGGCTACGGCGTAATCCACCTGGATGGACGACTGCAGCGACTTGACGCGGCTCACCGCAAGGCGGTCTTCGACCGTCAGGTCATTCATCCGCTCCAGGCGCTTCTCGTACTGGAACGCGCTGTCGGCGGCGTCCTGGAACTCGGCGCGCACGCGCGCGTCGGGAACCGCGAGGTACTGCTCCGCGGCGCGCAGCTCCGTGAACACGTTGGTCAGCAGGCCCGTGCTGATCGCGGACGCGACGCGGATGGTGCTCATCTCCGATCCGATCCGCTGGCGGATCGTCGCCAGGGCGGCTGCACCCGTTGCGGCGGTGATGACGAGGCCCAGCGCGAGCGCGCCCAGGCCGACCAGGATGCGAGCCCGAATGGTGTCCAGCCGGGACCGGAGCCTGAGCTTCATTCGTTCGGCTCGGCCGGCGATCGGCCGCGGAGGGGGCGCCACGCCGCGTGACGCTGGAACCTGGGAAAGGCGCGCATGTGGGGACGGGAGGCAAGGTTAAGTGGCGTCGATGGGGAGCGCAATGCTGCACGGCCCAGGGACTGGGGCGGCTCGCCGCGGGTCCGGCTGGAACGTATGTTCGCTGCATGGCGGTGCGTGACCGGCTCTACGGGTTCGCGGCGGCGCTCGAGCCGCTGCTCAACGCTCCGGATGCGCCGAGCTTCGAGGAGACCTGGGAGCGCGAGCGGCTGGCCGAGCTCGGTTGGGAGGCGCTGGGCGATGCCCGCCGCGCGGGATCCGCCGCGCCTCACCTCGCGCCGGCGCTCGCGACGCTCGACCGGCGACTCCTGGCCGTCCTGGAGCGGAGCCGGGCATTTTCCGATCAACATCTCGTGACGTTCCGGATTCCCGAGCTGGAGCGCTGGCAGCACGCGACGGCGGCGGCTCTGGTCGGAGCCCGGTGGGGAGTGGCGGGTCTGCGGACCGTCATCGAGGACACCCGGGCGCCGTTCGCACGCCGGTACTTCTCGTTTCTCGCGTTGGCCGAGTGGCATCCCCCCGACGCCTGGCCCGTGTTCGAGCGCTACCTCCGGGCCCCCCGGGCACACCACGCATTCGTCGCGGTCGCCGCCGAGGCCGCGCGGTTCTATCCCGGCCGCGCCCCCCAGCTCATCGAGCTGTTCGAGCGGGTTCGCGACGACCAACTGCTGCGCCGGTTCCTGGGTCCGAAGGTGCTCGAGTCCCTCTATCTGCTCGGAGACGTGCGCGCCCTCCCGCTGTTCCAGGAGCTGCTGGTCGCCGGGCACACCGATCCCGACCTCGATCACTGTGAGATCACCCGCGCCCTCGTCGCCGTGCGGAAGCTGACCGGGCGGTTCGCGCCCAACTCCAAGTTTCCCGACACCAACCAGCCCGAGGTTTCACGCGTCCTCGACGCCGCAGAGCGGCGGTTCGAGGAGGCGAAGGATCGACTGGAGCCGGTGACGGTGATCTAAGTACGGATCAGCGCGAGCGCCGTGGGATGTAGCTGGCGATTCGGTTCATCAAGGGCTCGTCCCACATAGCCACATACACCCATCGAGCAGGACCCCGT
>DATDED010000187.1:0-2284 GCA_036523455.1 Gemmatimonadales bacterium | reverse complement strand
TGCTCACGGGGCGGCTCGTCGTGCGCCAGCGGGCGAAGGTCCGGGTCTCCACCGGCGCCGGCACCGTGAGCAGGGCGGCGAGATCGTAGGTCGACAGCGAGTCGAGTGCGGCGCTCGCCTGGGCCGGGGTGACGGGCGGTGGCGATGGCGGAGTCTCGATGCCGCTCTTCCCGACGATGAGCCACGAGGCGACGCCCAGCACGACCAGCACGCCGCTGCAACCGAAGGCGCCGTAGACGAGCTTCTTGTGCGCGTCGACGCTCACGTCACCCGTTCCAGCCGCGGATTCGGCCGGTAGCTGCGCCCCACCTTGGCGCAGGACTTCCCTTCCACCTGGACGATGTCGGCCGTGAAGTCGAAGCGTCCCTGGAACAGGCTGGACCCGACGCCGTACATGTCCACCGGCACGCCCTCCTCCTCGAACGCGCGGATCTTCTCCACCGTGAATCCGCCGGAGACGACGATCTTCACGCGCGCGAAGCCCTCGCGGTCCAGCGCCTGGCGCACCTTCCAGACGAGCTGGGGATTCACGCCGGTCGGCCGGAAGGTCCCCATCTCCGGAACGATCGCCTTGTCGACCAGGGTCTCCGAGGTATCGAGCCGGACGCCGTACAGCCGCTCGCCCAGGGCTCGGGCGACCTTGAGCGACGTGGCAACGCTGTCGTTGTCGAAATCCACCAGCGTGATGAGCCGGGTCTCGTCGTTCATGTGCTCCGCGAACTTGACCGAGGCCCGCACCGTATCCCCCCCGTACGCCGCGATCAGCGCGTGCGGTACGGTGCCGATGCCCTCCGACCCCCACCACGACGCCTGGGCGTCGGTGGACACGCCGATCGCGCCGGCGATGTGCGCCGCGTAGCCGTCGCCGGTCTGAACCAGCCAGTGATCGTGACGCGCGGGGAAGAACATGACCTGCTTGGGTCGCGCCGCCTCCACCACCCGCCGGGTGTTCGTGCCGACCTTGGTGCGGCGGGCGAGCACGCCGAGGTAGAGGGTTTCGAGGTTGGCGAAGGCGTCGTACGGACCCTCGATCAGCAGGATGGTCTCCCAGGGAGCGACCTCGTCCCCGTCGTACAGGGCGAACACCTCGAGCTCATCCCACGACTGCGCGCACAACTTCAGAATGGCGATGGCCTCGTCCGACCCGCCCAGGTAGGCGTGCGTCTTCCCGAACACCTGCATCGTGACGCGGGGCCGGTGCCGGTCGGCGATGAGCACCTCGCGGGCGCGCACGAAGTACTTGTCGGAGTAGTAGCCTTCGCGCATCCGGGCCACCGGCAGGTTGAAGATCGCCGGGTCGAGACGGGGTTTGCGAGGAGCAGCGGGTGGCGGCATGGGAATCCTGTCTAGGGAATCTCTTCGGAGACGCGGTAGCGCAGCTGGCGGCGCTGCATCCAGCGCACCGCGAACGCGTCGGCGAGGGAACGGAATACCCGGTTCCACATCCCGTACTTGGTGCGGCCGCTGCGGCGCGGCCGGTGGCGCACGGGGACCTCGGTCACCGTGCCGCCGCGCATCCTAACCAGCGTCGGCAGGAAGCGGTGCATCCCGGTGAACAACGGCAGCTCGCGCAGCGCCTCGGCGCGAAATGCCTTGAGGGAGCAGCCGGTGTCGCGGATCGTCTCGCGGTTCAGCCGGTTGCGGACCCCGTTGGCGATGCGGCTCTGCACCCGCTTCCACGCGGAGTCGTGGCGCCGCACGCGGTAGCCCGCGACCGCGGACGCGGCGCTGCGCTCCAGCGCCTCGAGCAGCGCCGGCACGTCCGCTGGGTCGTTCTGGCCGTCGGCGTCCATGGTCACGATCACCGCCCCGCGCGCCGCCCGGAACCCGGCGGCGAAGGCCGCGGTCTGGCCGGCGTTGGCGGCGAACGACACGATGTGCAGCTCGGGGTGCGTCCGCTTCAGGGCCTTGAGCGCGTCGAGCGACCCGTCGGTCGAGCCGTCGTCCACCGCGACGATCTCGTAGCGCCGGCCCCCCCGCCCCCCACCCGCCATCGCCGCCGCGATCTCGGCCACCAGGGGCTCGAGGTTGTCGCGCTCGTCGTACACCGGGATGACGATGGAAACGTCAACCGGATCCGGCAAGGTGGAGCTCGGGGGCATCGGGGTGCTTGGCACGGAGTTGCGCGAGCAGGGCGTCGGCCTTGGCCGAGTCGTGCTGGTTGATGCGATAGATCTCGGCGAGACGGATGCCGACGATGATCTCGTGGTGACGCTCGAGGGGCTGGGCGATCAGCCGCTCCAGCCGCGCCGTCTGCTCCTCGAGGGACTCAGCGGCGTCCGGC
>DATDED010000186.1:0-2156 GCA_036523455.1 Gemmatimonadales bacterium | reverse complement strand
CGGAGAGGTCTCGGGATTCACCGCCACCAACCTCGTGTTTCCCGACGACCACGCCGCCGTGATCGTGCTGGTCAATCAGGACGCCGTGAGCGCGTCCGGCGCCATCGCGCAGCGCATCGGCGGGCTGCTGTTCGCCACGGGCGACACACTGACCCCTTCGCGGACGGCGCGGGCCAGGGGGATCCTCGAGGGTCTGCAGCACGGGACCATCGACCGCTCGCTTTTCACGGCCGACGGGAACGCCTATTTCAGCGCTCAGGCGGTCGCCGATTTCGCCTCCGGCCTGGGCCCGCTGGGCGCGCTCCAGGGGTTCTTCCAAACCGGGCAGCAGCTCCGGGGCGGGATGGTGCTGCGCAGCTACCGGGCGAGCTTCGCCCAGCGCACCCTCCGGGTCTGGACCTTCGAACTGCCGGACGGGAAGTTGGAGCAGTACCAGGTGGCTCCCAACTAGCGCAACCTTTTCCCCGGGCCGTGCGTCATAGAATCGTGGCCCTCGAGGATCTGCGCTACGCCGTCCGCGGCCTGAAGTCCCGGCCGGGGTTCACCGTCGCCGTCGTCCTGACGCTCGCCCTGGGCATCGGGGCCAACACCGCGATGTTCTCGGTCGTGGACCGGCTGCTGTTCCGCGCGCCGCCCCTGCTGCACGACCCGGCGCTCGTGCACCGCGTCTATCTCGCCCGCTCCTACCGTGGCGAGGAGTTCACCGGCGACGGCGTGCAGTACGCGCGCTACGTCGACCTCACCAACGAGACCCGATCGTTCGCCCGCACGGCCATGTTCGCCGATCGGCACCTCGCGATCGGGGAAGGAACCGATTCGCGCGAAATGCAGGTGGGGGTCGTGAGCGCCGGGTTCTTCGGCTTCTTCGACGCCCCGTCGGTGCTGGGCCGCTACTTCACGACCACGGAGGATGCGCCGCCCAACGGCGCCGCCGTGGCCGTTCTGAGCAACGGGTTCTGGCAGACCCGCTACGGCGGGCGCCGGGACGTCCTCGGCCAGACGCTGCGGATCGGGGCCACGCTGTACACGGTGATCGGGGTGGCCCCGCGCGGGTTCGCGGGACTGTGGCCGGGGCAGCCGCCTGCAGCGTACATCCCCATCACCACGTATGGCGGCGAGCTGGCCGCGAACCTCCATCTGCGTGGCGAGACGTGGTGGACGACCTACCACTGGACCTGGGCTTCCATGCTGGTGCAGCGCAAGCCCGAGGTGTCCCTCGAGGCCGCGAACGCCGATCTCACTACCGCCTATCTGAAGAGCTACAGAACGCAGGACGCCGCCGATCACGGCGGGATGACGCCGATCGCCATCGCGCGCCCGCATGCGATCGCGGCCTCGGTGCTCTCGGAGCGCGGACCCAACCAGTCGAGCGAGGCGAAGGTCGCGACCTGGATCACGGGCGTCGCCCTGGTGGTGTGGTTGATCGCCTGCGCCAATGTCGCGAACCTGCTGCTGGCGCGCGCCCTCCGGCGCCGGCGCGAGATCGCCGTCCGGCTGGCGATGGGCGTGAGCCGCGCCCGGCTCGCGACCCAGCTGCTCACCGAGAGCCTGATGCTGGCCCTGCTGGGCGGCACGGCCGGCGTGCTGGTGGCGCAGTGGGGCGGTGCCGTGCTGCGGGCCGCGCTGTTGCGGGACACCTCGGGGGCCGCCGTGGTGACCGATCCGCGCACGCTGCTGTTCGCGGGTTCGGCCGCGCTCGTCGCGGGATTTCTGACCGGGCTGGCGCCGATCCTCCAGACGCGCCGCGCCGATCTCACCCAGGACCTGAAGGCGGGCGAGCGCGAGGGGGCCGTCCACCGCTCCCGGACGCGGGCCACGCTGCTCGTGCTCCAGGGGGCGCTGTCCGTGGTCTTGCTGGTCGGCGCCGGGCTGTTCGTGCGCTCGCTGCGGCACGTGCAGCAAGTGCACCTGGGGTACGACGCCGACTCGGTGCTCATCGTCGATCTGCAGATGCGCGGGATGCATCTCGACAGCGCGCAGAGCGTGACGCTGTTGCGGCGGTTGCTGGACCAGAGTCGATCCATTCCCGGCGTCAGCCACGTTTCACGCCAGGTGACGATGCCGTTCTGGAGCAGCTGGAACACCGATCTACACGTGGCCGGCATCGATTCCACGGCGCGGCTCGGCGAATTCGAGCTGAACGCCGTCTCCGGGGA
>DATDED010000185.1:0-12880 GCA_036523455.1 Gemmatimonadales bacterium | reverse complement strand
GAAGTGGACGTGAAGATCGATGACAAGGATCTGCGCGTCGACGTCTTCCGCTCCTCCGGACCGGGCGGGCAGAGCGTCAACACCACTGACAGCGCGGTCCGCGTGACCCACATCCCCAGCGGCCTCGTCGTCCAGTGCCAGGATCAGAAATCCCAGCTGCAGAACAAGATCAAGGCGCTGGAGATCCTGCGCTCGCGGCTGCTCGACCGGATGATCGCCGAGCAGGAGGCCGAGCGCGCGCGCGCGCGGCGCGCGCAAGTGGGGACCGGGGACCGTTCCGCCAAGGTGCGGACGTACAACTTCCCCCAGAACCGCGTCACCGATCACCGCATCGGCTACACCGCCCACAACATCTCCGACGTGCTCGACGGGCGCCTGGACGACCTCATCGATGCGCTGCGGCTGGCCGGTGAGCGGGAACGACTCAGTGCCTGACCTGGCCACTGTTCCGGTGACCATCGGCGCCGAGCTGGATGCCGCTGCCGCCCGCCTGGGCGACGCCGGCGTGGCCGAGCCGCGACGCGAGGCGAACCGGTTGTGGGCAGCGATCGCCGGAGGGCGTCCGGGAGACGCGTGGTTGCGCCGGGATGGCCCGGCGGACATGCGGACGACCGCCCATTTCCGGGAGGCCGTGCGCGATCGCGCGGACGGCGTGCCGCTCGCCTACGCGGCGGGCACCGTCGCGTTTCGCATGCTCGAGCTGGCGATCGATCGGCGGGCGTTGATCCCGCGACCCGAGACCGAGGGGCTGGTCGACCTGGTGCTGCAGTGGTGCCGGGAGAACGGGGAGTGGGGAGTGGGGAGGTGGGGCGTCGCAGCGGACATCGGAACCGGCAGCGGGTGTATCGCCCTGTCCCTCGCCGTCGAAGGGGCGTTCGAGCGGGTGATCGCCACCGATCAATCCGCGGCGGCGGTGTCCTTGGCGCGCGAGAACGTAGCCCGGATCGTACCGTCCATTCCCGTGGACGTTCGCCTCGGCGATCTGCTGGCGCCACTGGGCGACGCGCACTACCGGGCCGTCGTCGCCAATCCGCCGTACCTCACCGAGGACGAGTGGACGGCGCTGGAGCCCGCCGTGCGCGATTGCGAGCCGAAGGGCGCGCTCGCGTCCGGTGCGGACGGCCTGGAGACGACCCGGCGGTTGCTGGCCGGAGCCCGCGCCGTCCTGGAGCCGGGGGGATTGCTGGCACTGGAAATCGACGAGCGACGGGCCGATGCGGTCCGGCTGCTCGCAGAGGCGGCGGGATGGCGGGTGAGCATTCACCGGGACGTGTTCGGCCGGCCGCGCTACGCGCTGGCCGTCTGACAGCGGAGGACTCCGTGATCGATGAGAAGGCGCAGGACCTGGGACGGCTGATCGGGCAGACCGAGGAGTACAAGGCCCTGAAGCGGGCGAGTGAGCGGCTGCGCGAGGACGCCGACTGCCAGCGGCTGCTCGGCGACATGGAGAAGCTCGCCGGCACCATCGAGGCGGCCGCGCGGAACGGCACGGAGCCCAGCCCCGAGCAGGCCGAGCAATACGACAAGGCGGTGCAGAGCATCCAGGTGAACCAGGTGTATCAGCAGATGGCCGTGGCCCAGGCGAACTTCGAGAAGCTCATGGCCAAGGTGAACGCCCGCATCTACGACGGCATCCAAAAGGGCGCGGCCAGCCCGATCATCACCCTGGGTTGATCACCGTGCCGGGGACGTTCGTGGTGGTGGAGGGGCCGGACGGCGCGGGGAAGTCGACGCTGGTGCGCGCGCTGGGGGCGCGCTTGCTGGCGGAAGGGATGCAGGTGCTCCTGGTTCGGGAGCCCGGGGGAACCCCCGTCGCCGAAGCGGCGCGCAAGGTGGCGCTGCGCTCGCGACACGAGTTGTCGGCGGCCGCGGAGCTGTTTCTCATTCTCGCCGCCCGGGCCGACCTGGTGGCCCAGGTGATCCGGCCCGCGCTCGATGCGGGTGAGGTGGTGCTGGCCGATCGGTTCGATCTGTCCACGCGCGCCTACCAGGTTGCCGGCCGCGGGCTGCCAGCGCATGATGTGGACGCCGCATTGCGGCTGGCGACGGGCGGCCTGGTGCCCGAGCTCACCCTGGTGCTGGACATCCCGGTGGAGATCGGCCGGGAACGTCAGCGCAAGGCACGGAAGGTGCAGGACAGGTTTGAGCGGGAGGACGACGCGTTTCACGAGCGGGTCCTGACGGCGTACCGCAACGCCGCGGGTCCCGGCGTGGTCCATCTCGACGCAACGCCGTCGAAGAAAACGGTGCTGGACGCGGCCTGGCGGGAGCTGCAGGCGGTGACGGTACTATCCACGCGAGGGGTCTCATGAATCGCAAATGGTTGCTCGTCTCCGTCATGAGTGGCGTCGCCCTGGTGACCGGCGGCTGGTTGCTGCAGCGCGATAGCAGCCCGCAGGGCACCGTGTACCAGCAGGCGCGACTGTTCGACGACGTGCTATCCCGGGTCGCCGACTTCTACGTCGACTCGATCGACGAGCGGAAGCTCTACGAGATGGCGATCGACGGCATGCTCGACCAGCTGCACGATCCGTATTCGACGTACCTCAAGCCGAGCGATTTTCGCTCCCTGAACGAGCAGACCACCGGCGACTACGGCGGTCTCGGGCTGCAGATCGAGGTGCGCAACGGCTGGATCACGGTGGTCGCCCCGCTGCCCGACACCCCGGCCGAGCGTGCCGGCGTGCAGACCGGGGATGAAATCGTCACGCTCGATGGGCGCTCCACGGAGGGCTGGAAGCAGGACGAGGCGGTCAATCAGCTGCGCGGCACGGCGGGCTCGACGGTGGAGCTCAAGATCCGCCGGGTCGGCGTCGAGGATCCGATCACGTTCAAGCTCACCCGGGCGAAGATTCACATTCGTTCGGTCCAGGTCGCCATGATGCTGGACGATCGCGTCGGCTATGTCTCGCTCAGTCCGGTGAGCCAGACTTCGGCGGACGAAGTGGCGCAGGCGGTCGACAGCCTGATCACGCAGGGCATGAAGTCGCTGGTGTTCGATCTGCGCGGCAACCCGGGCGGGCTGCTGAACCAGGGGATCGCCGTCAGCGACCTGTTCCTCGATCCGGGGCAGGAGATCGTCGCGACGCGGGGCCGGGCGCCGGATGCGTCGCACACTTACCGCGACAACCGGCCGCAGCGCTGGCCGAAGCTGCCGATCGTGACGCTGGTGAATGCGGGCACGGCGAGTGCGGCGGAGATCATCGCCGGCGCGCTGCAGGATCACGATCGCGCGCTGGTCGTCGGGACGCCGACGTTCGGTAAGGGCCTCGTGCAGTCGCTGTACATGCTCTCTCCGCAGACGGCCCTGAAGCTGACGACGGCCCGCTGGTACACGCCGAGCGGTCGGACCATCCAGCGCGCCAGCAAGAGCGAAGCCGAGCAGCTGGCCACGCTCGAGGCGGCGGCGCATGGCACGGACACCCTGTCCGACAGTGCCCCGGTATTCCACACCGACGCCGGGCGCAGCGTGCGCGGCGGCGGCGGCATCCGCCCCGACATGTTCGAGCCACCCGACACATTCACTACGGCCGAGCGCGCCTTCGTGCGGGGGCTGGGGAGCAGCGTCGCGACGTTCCGTGACGTGCTCACGGGGTACGCCCTCGAGCTCAAGTCGGGACACGCCCTGGCGTCCGCGCAGTTCACGGTGACGCCGGCGATGGTGGACGAGGTGATCCGGCGGATGCGCCAGCGTGGCGCGCCGGTGTCCGATACGCTCGCCGGGGGCGCACGGTCCCTGATTCGCGACGAGCTCGGGTACGAGGCCACCCGGTACGTCTTCGGCCGGGGGGCGGAAGTGCTGCGCCGCATGCACGACGACCATCAGGTGCAGCAGGCGCTCGACTTTGCCCGGCGCGCCCGTGCGCCGCAGGATCTCTTCGCCCTCGTGACCTCGGGCAGCGCGCAGCAGCGCAGCCCGTGATCCCGGGACCGGGGCCGGCTCCCCTCGTTGTGGGGGTAGTCGGCCCCGGCCGAGCCGGCACCGGCCTGGCGCTCGCCTGGGCGCGGGCCGGACATGACGTCCGGCTGTATGGCCGGCGCCCCAGGCCGGTCCCACCCCCCCTCACGCTCACGGTCGGCGCGGCGGACGACCCGCCACCATGGCTTGCGGCCGTCTCGGTGGTCGTGCTCGCCGTTCCGGACGACGCCATCGCCCCCCTCGCGCGCTCACTCGCGCGGGCCGGCTCCCTCGCCGCGCACCAGGTCGTGCTGCACCTCTCGGGCCTGCTCGATCACGAGGCCCTCGCCGCGCTCTCCGACAGCGGGGCCGCGCTCGGCTCACTGCACCCCCTGCAGACGCTGGTCGAGCCTGAACGGGTGCCCGAACATCTGCGCGGCGCCTGGGCGGCGGTCGAGGGTATGCCGCGCGCAGTCGAGATGGCCGAGCGGCTCGCCCGCGATCTCGGCCTGCGCCCGTTCCGGGTGCGTGCCGAGGACAAGGCGCGCTACCACGCGGGCGCGGTCTTCGCCTCGAACTACTTCGTCGTTGTGGAAGCGATCGCCCAGGATCTGCTGCGGTCCACGGGCTTGAGCGAGACGGATGCCTGGAGCGCACTTGCGCCGCTGGTCGGCGGCACGCTGGACAATCTCGCGAGTCAGGGCCCGCTGGGCGCGCTCACCGGCCCCGTGGCCCGCGGCGACGCCGAGACCGTGGCCCGTCACCTGGCCGTGTTGTCAGGGGATCAGCGCGAGCTCTATCGACAGTTGGGGACGCTCGCCCTCGGTCTCGCGCGGCGGCGCGGTCTCGAGCAGGGGGCTGCGGCGCGCGTGGCGCACGCGCTGGCTACTGATCTACCACCCGGACGCCCCGCGGGGCGCTGAACCGGAATTCCTTGGACGGCACCACCGCGTTCGCCTGCACGTTGCTGAGGCGGACCGAGCGCTCTTGTCCTCCGGCTTCCACCAGATCCACCCGGCGCACGAGTCCGTCAGCGCGTCCCACCCAGATCACCGCGGACGAGTAGGGCTGGGAGTCGTCACGCGGGGTCAGCGCGATCACGTCCGCCCAGCCCGCCGCGCTCGAATCGGCCCGGACGTAGCGCGCCGTGTACCGCTCGCGGGGGCGTTCGACGAATTGCCCGATGAGGTTCGGCCCCGTGCCGGTCTGCGGGATACGGCTGCGGATCACCTGCCCGGGCTCGGTGCTCGGCGTGTAGAGCCAGAGGTAGCGGCCGTCGGCGACGATCCGGTCGCCGGCCGGTGAGGTGAATCGCATTGCGAAGCGGCTGGGGCGCTGCTGGAACAGCCGGCCACGAGTCGTATCGGGCTCGCCCACCATCGGGTTGGTGATGATCTGCACGAAGCTGGCGGTGAGCGTCCGGACACCCTGGTAGACCGTGCTGGCATGGTCGAGAATCGGCCAGGGATCCTGGTCGGTCGGGCGGTCAGGCGGTCGGGCGGTCAGGAGACCGGCGGCGCACAACGCCACGCTTCCCCGAACCACCGACCGCCTGACCGCCTGACCGCCCGTCCGCATTCAGGCTCCCACCGCCGCCGGCTCGGCGATCCGCCGGCCGATGACCTCTGCGATGACGCGGACCTCGCGCATCAGCTGGGCGAACTGGTCGGGAAAGAGCGACTGCGCGCCGTCCGACTTGGCGGAGTCGGGGTCGGGATGGACCTCGACCATCACGCCATCCGCTCCGGCGGCGACGGCGGCACGCGCCATGGGGATCACCTTCTCGCGCAGTCCCGTGGCGTGGGACGGGTCGGCGATGATCGGCAGATGCGAGAGCTTCTGGACGACCGGGATGGCGCTCAGGTCGAAGATGTTGCGGGTCGCGGTATCGAACCCGCGGACCCCGCGCTCGCACAGGATCACGTCGTGGTTCCCCTCGGCGAGCAGGTATTCGGCCGAGAGCAGCAGCTCGGTGATCGTGGCCGAAATCCCGCGCTTCAGGAGCACCGGCTTGCCGGCGCGACCCGCCGCCCGCAGCAGCGAGAAGTTCTGCATGTTGCGCGCGCCGATCTGCACGATGTCGGCCACTTCCGACACCCAGCCGACCCCGTCGGGGTCCATCGCCTCGGTACAGATCAACATCCCGGTCTCCGCACGCGCCTTGGCCAGCAGCCGCAGCGCGGGCCGCCCCAGTCCCTGGAAGGAGTAGGGCGACGTACGGGGCTTGAACGCGCCGCCGCGCAGGATGACGGCGCCTGCATCCTTCACCAGACGGGCGGCCTGGACGATCTGCTCCTCCGACTCCACCGAGCACGGCCCGGCGATCACGACCACGTCAGTGCCGCCGACCGCGACGCCGCCGGGGAGCCGGACCACGGTGTTCTCGGGCTGCCACTCCCGGCTCACCTGCTTGTAGGGCTTGGAGACGTGGATCACGTCCTGGACGCCGGGCAGTCCTTCGAGACGGGACGATTCCACCCGGCCGTCGTTGCCCACGAGGCCGACCGCGGTCCGTTGCGCCCCCGGCATGGGACGGGCCTGGTAGCCCATCTCCCGGATCACCTTGACGACCCGTTGCACTTCCTCTTCGGTCGCCCCGTGGCGCATCACGATCAGCACGACGTCATCTCCTGCTCGATGGTGAACCGGTCGCCGTCCACCGCGGCGGTGACCGGACCGCCGAAGCGACTGGCGGCGCTCCGGGCGGGATCGGAATTCTCGACTGAAGGATAGAAGTGCGTCAAGACGAGGCGTTTCGCCCCGGCGGCGCGGGCCAGTTCCCCCGCCCGTTCCGGGGTCAAATGGATGTCCAGCGCCAGCGCCTCCGGAAGCGAGCACTCCGCGAGCAGCACACTGCACCCGGCGGCCCACCGTGCCAGCTCGGGCGAGGGCCCCGTATCTCCCGTATACACCAGGCGGCCCTCAGGTGCCGTGAGACTGAAGGCGACGCTCTCTTCGGTGTGCGGCACCGGGAACGACTCGAGCGTCAGTTCGGCATCGAGCGGGAACGGCTCGCCCGGCTCGACGTCCATGATCAACAGCGGGAATCCCGGGTCGAGGAGCCACGAACCATACCCCTCCGCAAGCGCCTTCACCAGACGCACCACGCCGCGCGGTCCCAACACCACCAGGGGCTCGCTCCGAGGCGGCAGCGTCGTGTACTTGAGGGCGTACACGAGCATCGGCAGATCGGCGAAGTGATCCGGATGGAAGTGCGACAGCGCGACGTGCGTGATGTCGCTCCAGGGGAGCCCGAACTGGGCGAGCCGGTGCAGGGTGCCGGGCCCGCAATCGAGCAGCGCCCGCACGCCGCCCCGCTCCACGTAATGGGCGGCGGCGGTCCGTCGCGCCGAAGGCGCGACCGTTCCCGTGCCGACGGTGATCAGCTCCACGGCGTCACGATGTCCTTCCCCGGTACACGATGCGTTTGAATTGAATTACGCCGCCGAACTTCAACTTGTACAGGTACACCCCGGCGGGCAGCCAGGCGCCGTTGTCGGCGCGCCCGTCCCAGGTGAGCCGCGGATCGCATAGTCCGGTCCCGGTGTTGCCGCGGCCATAGCGCCCGGCGGGAAGAAAGGCGGGGAAGTCGCTGCCGGGGATCAGACGCCGGACCACGCCGCCGCGCAAGTTGAGGATTTCGAGGGTGACCTCCCCGGGCTGGGCGAGATCGAACCAGATGCACGTCGCCGCGCTGGTCGGCGTGGGAAACGGGTTGGGGAAGTTCTGGTAGAGGAGCGTGGCGGGCGGCGTCGCCGCGTCGAGCACCAGGAACGGTGCCGGGGACGTGATGACCGCCGAATCGGCGCCCGCCCGCACGACGAGCCCCCAGCGGTAGGCGGCGTCCCGCTCCAGTGGACCGGCCAGCTGGTAGGTCGTGTCGCTCAGCCCGCTCGCCGTGAATTGGGGCACCGTGGTGTTGGTGCGGCGCACGAAGAAGTCGTAGGTGAACGGTCCGGGAGGGCTCGCGACCGCTGCCGGAGACCAGGCGAAGGTCGGCTGGGCCTCCGACGTCGTCGATCCCCCGGAATCGGCGAGCACGTTCAGCCGGGCCCAGGCCGGGACGGTGATGGGGCCTACCGGCCCCGTGGATGCGGTGCTGCCCGTTGCACTGGTGGCATCGACCTGCCAGAACATCGGCGCGCCGGGTTGCAGCGGGCGCGGCAACGCGACCAGCGGGGCGGTGAGCACCGTGTCCAGGGTGACCGGCGTGAGACTCGAATCACGGGCGATCCGCAGCCGGTAGCTCACAGGCTGGGCGAAGCCGGGGATCGATCCGACCGTCCAGCTGAAGACGGGCGTGATCGAGACGAGCGCCGGCGGCAGCGGGGCGAGGGGTACCACGCCCTCGGCGAACACCGCGGCGGCGCTCACATCGGGGCGACCCCACCCGCGCGTCGAATCGGGAGCGGCGCGGTTGCTGCCTTCGTCACGCAACGCGACGCGCAGCGCCAGCGGTCCGATGGCGGGATGGAGCTGCTTGACCAGCGCCGCGGCGGCCGCGATGAGCGGTGTGGCGAAGGAGGTCCCGGCGAGCCGGGCGAGGGAGCTGCCGGCGACCGCGCAGACATCGAGTCCCGGCGCCGTAAGGTCGGGTTTCAGGCGGCCGTCCGCGGTCGGCCCGCGCGAGGAGAACCCGGTGATGGCGCCGAGCGAGTCCTCCGCGCCGACCGTGATCACCGAGCGCGCGTCGCCGGGAGTGACGAGGGTGCGGAACCCCGGTCCCCCGTTGCCGGCGGCGGTGACCACCAGGATGCCGTGGGCCGCGGCCGAGTCCGCGGCGACGGAGGTCACCGCGACGTCGCCGTTGAGCTGGGACGGCGTGTAGCCGAAGCCGTTGTCGAAGACGAGGTAGCCGAGACTCGAGGAGGCGATGTCCACGCCGATGGAATCGGCCCATTCCAGAGCGGCGACGTAGTTGTCCTCCTCGACCCGCGTCTCGGAGCGGATGTCCTCCGTCTTCGCGAGGAGGAAGGACGCTCCACGGGCGATACCGACCAGCCGGCCCGGGACCAACCCGGCGAACAGCGACCACACGGCGGTGCCGTGGGCCTGCGCGCCGGGTTGATCGTTGGGCTCATCGCGCACGATCGAATCGTCGAAGACGAAATCCCGCTGCGCCGTGACGGCGACGCCGGCGAACGCCGGATGGAGCGTGTTGAAGCCGCCGTCGAGAATGACGATGCGGACGCCCGCGCCGTCCACGCCGGCGTCGGCGAGCGGGCGGAGGCCCAGCCGCCGGTAGGGCATGTCGGATGGTCCGTACGTCGGGTCGCCAGAGGCGGCGCAGGTATCGACGGCCGCGGCGCCGAGCTCGTCCACCAGGAGCGGCGCGGGACCCGGACGAACACGCCAGCGTCCCATGGGCTGCAGGCGTCGGACCCAGCGCTCACGAGCGAGCCGCGACAGGACTGCCGTGGACGCCCTGGCACTCAGGGCGTGGAGCCACCGGCTGGTCGTGCGGACTCCGGCGCCCAGGTTCGCCGCGCGGGCGGATGCGTCGACCAGGGAAACGTCCGGGCGCACGAAGAGCCACACGGTGAGCGTCGTGTCGTGGCCCAGGGCGGCCGCGAGCGGAGGGGACAGCGCCGGCCGTTGCGCGACGAGGCGAGTGGCCGGCAGTGTCCACGCCAGCAGGCCGACGGCCCAGAGTCCCCGGCGGCGGAATCCGGGGCGTGGCGGACGACGCATCATCGGGACTCAGGCGGTGGCGAGCTGGCCCAACCGGACGCCCACGATCGTCGAAACCCCGGGCTCCTGCATCGTGACGCCGTACACGGCGTCGGCGGCCTGCATGGTTCGCGGGTTGTGGGTGATGACGATGAACTGCGTCTGGGTCTTGAACTCGGAGAGGAGGCGGACGTAGCGCCCGACGTTCGCGTCGTCCAGCGGGGCGTCCACCTCGTCGAGGAGGCAGAACGGGCTGGGGCAGGCGAGGAAGATGGCGAAGAGCAACGACACGGCGACGAGCGTCCGCTCGCCCGAGGAGAGCAGATGGATGCGCTGCGTGCGCTTGCCGCGCGGCGCCGCGTGGATCTCGATCTCGCTGTCCAGCGGCTCGTCCTCGTTGGCGAGCCGGACATCGCATTCGCCGCCCCCGAAGAGCGTCTGGAAGACGGTGCGGAAGTGTTCCCGGACCTTCCCGAAGGAGTCGAGGAACAGCGCCTTGGCGGTCTGGTCGATCTCGCGCGCCGCCTGCTGCAGCGAGGCGCGGGCGGCGACGAGGTCGTCCCGCTGCGTCATGAGGAACTCGAGTCGCTTCACTTCTTCGGCGTGCTCTTCCACCGCCAGCGCGTTGACCGGTCCCACCGCATCGATGGCGCCCTGCAGCCGCTCGTTCTCCTGGCGCAGCCACTCGAGGTCGCCGACGACGTCGGGCGCGTCCTTGAGGAGCGGGGCGAGCGGCTTGCGCCACTCCGCCTCGACGCGCTCCGCGATGGCCCGTTTGCGTCCTTCCAGCTCGGTGCGCTCCATGGCGAGCCGGTGCTCTTCCTCGCCGAGCGCGGTCAGCGCCGCGCGCGCCGTTTCGACCGCCGCCTCGGTCGCGGTGAGGGCGGTTTCCGCCTGCGCCACGTCTCCCGCCGCGCCGTGCGTCGCGGTCTCGAGCTCGCCCAGGGCCAGGCGGCGCTCCTGCAGCGCGTCCTGCCACTGCGCTCGCTGGCCCGTGAGGGCCGTGGTGGTCGCGTCGATCTCCGCGACCTCGGCGGCCAGCGCCGCCGCTTCACGCCGCGCATCGGCCGCTTCGGCCGCCGCGCGGTCGGCCCGCTCGCGCGCGGCGCCGAGCCGCGCCTCCATCTGGGCCGCTTCCACCTGCCAGTGCACCCGCTGTTCCCGGGCCTGCTCCTGTTCCGCCTCGAGCGCGGCCAGGCTGGCCCGCTCCGTGGCGAGGCCGTCTTCGTGCAGCCGGCGCGCATGCGCCCGCGATTGAATCGCGGTATCGAGCGCGTCCAGCCGGGGGTTCACCTCCTGCAGCCGCAGCGTCAGTCGCTCGGCGAGCGTGGTGGAATCCGTCAGGTCGCGGCGGGCATGGGCCAGCGCCCGTTCCGCCTCGGACTTGCGGGCGCCGCTTTCGAGCTCTTCCTGACGGTGCCGGTCCGCGGCCTCGGCCGCCGCCGCGAGGGCGGTCTGCGCCTCGCCCAGCTCCCGGACGGTGTCGTCGAGGGACGATTGCGTCCGGTCACGGGCGGCCTCCGCGGTCGCGATGTCGGCGATCAACGCGTCGATCTCCGCGCGGCGCTGGAGCGGGCCGCTGCCCGACGTACCGTCGCCGTCCAGGAAGATCGCGCCGTTCGCCCGGCGCAACGTGCGACCGTCGTCCAACACTTCGTGACCGGTGAGGAGCGCGCGCACCCAGGCGACCGCCGGCCCGTCCACGCGCAGGTCGTCGCGAAACGGGTGGCCGTCCGCCGCGAGCCGCGGTCCGGGGGCACAGGGCAGCAGCACGAGGGGGCCGGGGTGTTGTGCGGCGTGCCAGCGGCGGATCTCCTCGGCCGCTTCGGCATCGCGC
Organism: Gemmatimonadales bacterium; assembly: GCA_036523455.1. Classification (GTDB taxonomy): domain Bacteria; phylum Gemmatimonadota; class Gemmatimonadetes; order Gemmatimonadales; family GWC2-71-9; genus DASTHG01. The sequence continues at coordinate 1,475 of DATDED010000185.1, read as the reverse complement.
ACGAGGACGGCATGGAGCCACTCGCCGAGCAGGCGCTCGGCCAGCGCCGCGTCACGCCGGCTGGTCCGCACGAAATCCGCGAGCGGACCGAGGACCGCGCTCCCGAACTGCTCGCGGGCCGCCAGCAGCGTCTGGGCGGCGGGCGCGAGTCCAACGTGAGCCTGCTCCAGCTCGGCCAACGCGCCGCGCCGGGCGGCGAGCTGCGACCAGGCGTTCTCGGCCTGCCGCCGGGCCGTCCGGGCGTTCACTTCCTGCTCCTCCAGACCCGCGACGCGGCGCCGTGCCTGCTGGACGGCCTCGGCCGCCCGGACGGCGGCCTGAGCGGCCGCTGCCGCGCCGCCTGTCGTGGCGTGGTGTGATTGCTCGGCGGCCGCCACCGCCTGTTGGCGCGCGGTCCGCTGCGCCGTCGCGGCCTGCAGCTGCTGTTGCAGCTCGCCCCGCTCCCGTTCGAGGGCCGCACGCTCGATCTCGTGCTCCCGCGCCGCCTCCGTCGTCTCCTGCAGCTCCACCTCGAGGGCCCGAAGCCGCTCGCGCAGCGCGCCCAGGCGGGTCCGCACATCGCCCTCGAGCGCCGAACGACCGGTCAGCTCTTCCCGGACCGTCGCGAGTTCGCGTTCCGCGCTCACGCGCTCGGCCTCGGCCGCCTCCCGTTCCCGCTCGGCCTGTGCGGCGCGGCGCTCCCGCTCGACGCGCTCCTCGAGCGCCCGCTCCCGTCGCTGGGCGGCATTCGTCAGCCGCTCCGCGGCCACCGCCAGATCGCCCTGCAGACGCTCGGCCTCGAGCTTGGCATCGGCCAGCCGCCGCTCCACTTCGGTGCGACGGGCCTCCGCGGTGTGCCGCGCTTGCATGCCCGCCTCACGCTCCCGCTCGGCGTCGGTGAAGCGCGCACGGGCGGCGGGCAGACTGTCCGCCAGCTCCCGCGTCCTCACCCCCAACGCTCCCAACGCCAGGTCCAGATCCTCCAGCTCCCGGCGCACCAGCGTAATCGCCACGCCGAACCGCTCCTCGACCATCTTGGTGTAGCGTTCGGCCTTGCCGCGCTGGCGCGCGAGGCTGCGGACCTGCGTCTGCACCTCCGAGATGAGGTCCTCGAGGCGGGCCAGGTCGCCTGCGGTCTCCTCGAGCCGACGCTCGTAGCTCTCCTTGCGATTGCGGTACAGCCCGATCCCCGCCGCCTCCTCGAACAGCGCGCGCCGCTCTTCGGCTTTCTCCGAGAGCAGCGCATCGATCATCTTCGCCTCCATCACCACGGCCGCATCCGCCCCGAGGCCGGTGCCGCGCAGCAGGTCCTGGATGTCCCGCAGCCGGACGGGCGAGCGATTGAGCAGGTAGTCGCTCTGGCCCGAGCGGGACAGCCGGCGGGTGATGACCACTTCCTGGTAGGCGATGGGCAGCGATCCATCCGCGTTGTCGAACACGAGCGAGACCTCGGCCACGTTCACCGGCCGGCGCCCCGTGGACCCCTGGAAGATCAC
>DATDED010000184.1:0-2611 GCA_036523455.1 Gemmatimonadales bacterium | reverse complement strand
CCCAGCTCCGGCAGCCGGCCGGACACCGTCAGCTCCCGCAGGATCATCTCGTCGCGCGAGTCCTCGCCGGACGAGAAATACTCGGCGAGTCCCTCGGTGAACCACAACGGCAGCCCGACGCGGGTGGTACGCGGGTAGCGGAGATACGCCTCGGTCGCGAGACTCAGCTGGAACACGTGCACCAGCTCGTGGCGCAGCGTGTGGCGGAAATCGGCGTAGTTCCCGGTGAACGGGAGGGTGACGCGCCGCTTCAGGAAGTCGGTGACGCCCAGGAGCCCTTCCGGCGGGGCGTAGGGGAGCACGTTGGTCTGCTCGAAGTCCGCGTGCGAGGCGTACACGATGAGCGGCACGCGGTGCTGCACCGCGTGATTGAAGCGGCGCTCGAGTACCGCGTAACTCTCCTCCGCGTAGACGAGCGCCACGCGCGCCAGCTCCGTCTCCTCGGGATAGAAGTAGAGATCGACGTGCTCGCCGCGCAGCACCTGCCAGCTGAAGCTGTGGTACTGGACTTTGTTCTGGCCGAAGTAGCCGATCTGTCCGGCCACTGGCGTCGGGGCCGCGGCCAGCAGGATGGCGCACGCGAGTCCCCGGTTCACCGGTGGATGCTCCGGATGCGATCGCCCTGGGCGACCTGCTGCAGCACCCGCACGTCACCGCTCACCCGCCCGAAGATCGTGTACGTACCGTCCAGATGCGGCTGGGCGGAGAAGGTGATGAAGAACTGGCTGCCCCCGGTGTCCGGACCGGACAGCGCCATGCCGACCGAGCCGGTCCCATAGCGCAACGGATTGACCTCGTCGCGCAGCATCGTGCCCGGTCCGCCCCAGCCGTCGCCGCGCGGATCACCAGCCTGCGCGACGAAATTCGGCACCACGCGGTGCCAGTGCTGACCGTCGAAGTAGTGCCGGTCCACCAGATCCAGGAACAGCGCGACCGTGAGCGGCGCCTGGGCCGGCAACAGCTCCAGCGGGATGGTGCCGCGGTCGGTTTCAATGGACACCTGCGGGTTGGGCTGTCCGAGGACCGAGGGAAGCAGATAGCGACGGACGACTTCGCGATAGTCGGCGTCCGTCTTGCCCGTCGCGATCCCGTCATCACCCCAAGCCTCGGCCGCCTCGGGAAACCGCGCGTCGGCCAGGCGACGCACCAGGTAGTCGTCCGGACGGGGCGTGGCGCCGACGAAGGCATCGAGAACCTTGAGCTTCCCCGCCGAGCCGCTGGCGGCGATCTCGGCGAGGGCCCGCACGGCCGACAGGCGGGCATCGTCGAACGGATCGTTGGCCGCCCGGCGGTACGCCGCCACCAGCCGGTCCACATCCGCCACCGCGGGATGCCGGCCCAGAATGTCGGCCGCGACGCTGCGCACCGCCGGGTCGGCATGGTCGAGCAGGAGCCGCGCGCGCGCGTTGAGCACCGTGTCGCTGTCGGTGACGACGTCCGTCAGTCCCTGCAAGACCTGGGCGACGACGCGCCCGTCGCCGTCGGCCAGCAGGCTCTCGAGGCGGGCGCGATCGTCGGCCGCCGCGAACGCTTCGGCGGCCACGCTGCGCCAGCGCCAGTCCCCACCCCCCTCGGACGACATCGCCGCACTCGCCGCGGCGACTCCGGCCGCGCTGTCCGCCTGCGCGAGCGCGACGATGGCCTGCCGGCGCAGCGCATAGGTCGTGCTCGTCGCCTGGCGGCGCAGCGCGTCGACCGCGGCGCTGCCGCCCAGCACGCCCAGCGTCGTCTCGGCCTGCACGGCCACACCCATGACGGCGTCGGCGAGCGCGGGGATCACCGCCGGCGCGAGCGCCGAATCGCCGCGGAAAGTGGCGATCGCGCGCAGCGCGTTGATTCGCACGCCGGCATCGGCGTCGCTCACGAGCGAGCGCAGCCGGGCGGCTACGGGCCCGCGCCCCAGGCCGCTCGAATCGACGAGCGTCGCCGACAGCCCCCGCGCCGCCACGGCCCGGACCGCGGACGATTGGTCGCCCAGCGCCCTGTACAACGCGGGCATGGCCGGCACGCTGCGCAGTCGCCCGAGGGAGAAGAGGGCGCGCCAGCGGACGACCTCGTCGGGGTTGTCGGCGAGTGCGACCAGCTGCGCCACCGGGGCGCGCGCGCCGAGGCGCCAGGCCTCGAGGGCGGCGACGCTCGCTGTCGGAGGCACGGTCTGGCCCAGCGGGGCCGCCTGCAGCACGAGGCGTATCGCATCGGCGCCCTGGGGACCGCCGATCTTGGCGATCGCCGTGATCGCCTCCAGCTCCCGCGGGCCCTGGGACGCCGGGGGCACGCTGCGGACGATGGCGAGCAGGGGCTCGATGGCGCGGGGGTCCTTGAGCAGACCGAGCGCGAACGCGGCGGTGGCCTGTACCGCTACGACCGAATCGTTGAGCCCAGCCACCAGCGGCTCGACGGCTTCGGGGTCGCCGATGCGGCCGGCGGCCAGCGCCGCCTGGACGCGCACGTTCGGATTGTCGGACTGGAGCGCCTGGCGCAGGATGGCGCCGTCGAAGCGGCGCGCGTCCGAGAGGGCGAGCAACCGCGCCAGCAGTCCGACCGTGGCCTGGTCCTGCGCCGGGGACGTGACCTGCCCCGCCCCCGGCCGCGCCGCCGCGACCAGCAGCGC
>DATDED010000183.1:0-6972 GCA_036523455.1 Gemmatimonadales bacterium | reverse complement strand
TGTCCTTCCCGCACCAAGCGCTCGCGGAGCGACTCGCCGGGGACGTAGGGCATCACGTAGAACAGACAGCCGCCGGCTTCGCCGGAGTCGAACAGCGGCACGATGTGCGGATGAGCGAGCGCGGCCGCAACCTGGATTTCCCGCAGGAAACGCTCGGTGCCCAGCGAGGCGGCCAGCTCCGGCCGCAGCACTTTGACCGCGACCTCACGGCTGTGGCGCAGGTCGCGGGCCAGAAACACGACCGACATGCCGCCGCGGCCGAGCTCGCGCACCACCTCGTAGCGACCGGCGAGCGCCAATTCCAGGCGCTCCTGCAGGCCCTGCATGGGGAGGTTGTCCTTTCGCCGCGCCATGGAGGAGCGGGAAAGGCTGAGATTGTAGCAGGGCCCCAACCCCTTGGCTAGAGCCACTTTGCCCGCTAGCTTGTGGGGCTCCGGATGGCAGACTACACGTTTGCGCGCGGACAGCTGCTGCTCCTCGCCGGGACGGCCAATCGGCCGCTCGCCGAGGAGATGGCGCAGCATTTGAATCAGCCGCTGTGCGCGGTCACTATCCGGCATTTCGCCGACGGCGAGTTGTTCGTCAAGATCGACGAGAACGTGCGCGGGCGGGACGTCTTCATCATCCAGCCCACCAATCCGCCGGCGGAGAATTACCTGGAGCTGCTGCTGCTGATCGACGCTGCCCGCCGGGCGAGCGCCGCGCGGATCACGGCCGTGCTTCCCTACTTCGGGTACGCGCGCCAGGACCGCAAGGATCAGCCGCGGGTGGCGGTGAGCGCGAAGCTGATGGCGAACCTGATCACCCACGCGGGCGCCGACCGGGTGCTGGGCATGGATTTCCATTCGCACCAGCTGCAGGGGTTCTGGGACATCCCGGTGGACCACCTGTACGCGGCGCCGGCCTTCGTCTCGCACTTCCGGACGAAGGGACTGAAGGAGCCGGTGGTGGTGGCGCCCGACGTGGGGTCGGCCAAGATGGCCCGCGGCTACGCCAAGCGGCTGAACGCGTCGCTCGCGATCATCGACAAGCGGCGGCCGTCGGCGAACGTCGCGGAAGTGGTGAACGTCGTCGGAGAAGTCGAGGGAATGGATTGCCTCATCCCCGACGACATGATCGATACCGCGGGGACCATCACGGAGGCCGCCGCGGCGTTGAAGCGGCTCGGCGCCCAGCGCGTGTTCGCGTTCGCGACGCACGCGCTGCTGTCGGGGCCGGCGGTGGAGCGGTTGCGGAACTCGCCCATCGAGGAAGTGACCGTGACCAACACCATCCGGCTTTCCGAGGACCGGAAGTTCGAAAAACTGAAGATCCTGTCGATCGCGGGCCTGATGGCCAAGGCGATCGGCTACGAACACTCGAACCAGTCGGTGAGCTCGCTGTTCGACTGACAACCGTTGACCGCAGACTGAGGACGGACGTATGGCGCAATTCGTGACGCTCGCGGCGAGCCCGCGGGACAAGACCGGCAAGGGCGCGGCGCGGCAGATCCGCTTCCGCAAAAAGGTGCCCGCGGTGATCTACGGGCACGGCCGCCCCAGCCAGCCGCTCGAGCTCGACGCCAAGGCGCTGGAGATGGCCCTCATCGGCATCGAGCCCGCGAGCACCATCATCGAGATCGAGCTCGAGGGGAAGAAGTCGCGCACGCTCATCCGCGAGATCCAGCGGCATCCGGTGCGCCCCGACATCATCCACGTGGACTTCTACGAAGTCCGCGCGGGCGAGAAGGTGACGCTCCAGATCCCGATCCGCCTCACCGGAACGGCCGACGGCGTCCGCAACGCCGGCGGCGTGCTGGACCAGGTGATGCGCGAAGTGGAGATCGAGGTGCTCCCCGAGCACATCCCCGACCGGGTGGAGCTCGACGTGACGGCGCTCCTCATCGGCCACTCGCTGCATGTGCGCGATCTCGTCATCCCCAACGCGACGATCCTGACGCAGGCCGACCTCACGATCGCCACCGTGGTGCCGCCGCGCGCCGAGGAGGTCGCTGCGCCGACGCCCGAAGCCGCGGCCGAGGTCGCCGAGCCCGAGCTGATCCGCAAGGTGCGTGAGGAGGAGGGCGAGGAGGGTGAGGGCGAAGCCGAGGGCAAGGCGCCGGCCCCCGAGGCGAAAGCCGAAAAGCCCAAGGGCGGTAAAGAGGGCTGAGCGGGTTGCGCGCCGTCGTCGCGCTGGGCAATCCCGGCCCGGAGTACACGGCGACGCGCCACAACGTGGGATTCTGGGTGGCGGACGCGCTCGTCGCGCACTGGGGGTTTCCCCCCTTTCGGCGCGGCGAGCGCGCTCGCGTTTCCGAGGGCGAGGTGGACGGGAACATCGTCCGCCTGCTCAAGCCCACGACCATGATGAACCGCAGCGGCGCGGCGCTCGCCGGCCTGCGCGCCGACCCCGCCTTCGTCCCCGCCACCGACCTGCTCGTCGTCGTGGACGACTTCAACATCCCGCTCGGCACCCATCGGCTGCGCGCGTCGGGCTCGGCCGGCGGTCATAACGGGCTCAAGAGCATCGAAGGCGCCCTGCAGTCGCAGGACTACGCGCGGCTGCGCATCGGCGTGGGGCCCGTCACGCCGGGAGAACCCTGGGAGAATTTCGTTTTGTCGCCTTTTGCCGACGAGGAGCGCGAGCAAATGGAGGCGCTGCTGCCGCAGCTGGTCGCGGAGGTGGATGGCTGGGTCCGTCAGGGCGTCGTCAGCTGACCTGCCAGGTTCTTCCCTTCTTTAGTAGCTCCGTTAGCTCGCCCTTCGGCCCTGCCGCCGCCATCTGGGCCTCGACGTCCCGCTCGTAGGGCGTCGTGGGATCGCAATACAACACCCCCAGCGCCATCGGGAATGCCGGGGGCTGCAGCGCGGCGAGCAGCGAGGCGAGCGTGCGGTTCGTTTCGTCGTGCACCAGGAGATCCGCTTCGCTGATGCCGCGTTCGCCCAGCGTCACCACCTCCAGCTCGAACTTTCCGGGGACGACCCGCAGCCCCCGCGGCTGGTCCTTCCCGAACCGCAGCGGCTGCCCATGGACGACGTGCAGCTGCTGCTCGGCCGCGACCGATTTCTCGGTGAACGCGTCGAACACGCCGTCGTTGTAGACGACGCAGTTCTGGAACACCTCCACGAACGAGGCCCCGTGGTGCGCGTGCGCCCGCTTCAGAACGTCCACCAGCGGGGCCTGCTGCGTGTCCACCGCGCGCGCCACGAAGCGCCCCCCGGCGCCCAACGCGAAAGCGCACGGGGAGACGGGGCTGTCGAGCGAACCCGAGGGCGTCGAGGGAGAATGCGTCCCGCGCCGCGAGGTGGGCGAGTACTGCCCCTTGGTGAGTCCGTAGATCTCGTTGTTGAACAGGATGATCTGCAGGTCGACGTTACGCCGCAGCACGTGGAGCAGATGATTCCCGCCGATCGAAAGCCCGTCCCCGTCGCCCGTGACCAGCCAGACGTCCAGCTCCGGGTTGGCGAGCTTCACCCCCGTCGCCACGGCCGGCGCCCGCCCGTGGATCGTGTGGAATCCGTAGGTCGCCACGTAATACGGGAAGCGCGACGAGCAGCCGATCCCCGAGACGAACACCGTCCGCTCCGTGGTGGCCCCCACGTCGGCCAGCGTCTTCTGCACGGCCTTGAGGATGGCGTAGTCCCCGCATCCCGGGCACCAGCGGACTTCCTGATCGGACGCGAAGTCCTTCGGGGCGAGCGTCGCGGTCATGCGAGCCGCTCCTCGATCGCGCTCACGAGTCGCGACACCTTGAACGGCTTGCCGCTCACCTGGTTCAGGCCCTCGGCCGGAATCAGATAGGCCGCGCGGAGCAGCTGGACCAGCTGCCCGTTGTTCAACTCGGGCACCAGCACGTGCTCGAAGCGGCGCAGCAGGTCACCCAGGTTGCGCGGGAACGGAGCCAGGTACCGGATGTGAATGTGCGACACCGCGTGTCCCTGGGCCCGCACCTGTTTCACCGCCTGATGGAGCGCGCCGTAGGTCGACCCCCACCCCACGACCGCGAGCGCGCCGGCCGGCTCCCCCAGCGACACGGCCTGCAGCGGGATGTCCTTGGCGATGCCGGCGATCTTGGCGGCGCGCGTCCGGGTCATCTGCTCGTGGTTGTCGGGATCGTAGGAGATGTGCCCGCTGTCGTACGCCCGCTCGAGGCCGCCGATCCGATGCTCCAGACCCGGCGTGCCGGGCCGCGCCCACACCCGTGCCAGCGTGGTGGGGTCGCGCAGGAACGGATGGAACCCCTGCGGGTCGGCGCGGAAGCGCACCGGGAAGTCGGGGAGTGACGCGACCTCGGGGATGCGCCACGGCTCGGCGGCGTTGGCGAGATAGCCGTCGGAGAGCACGATCACCGGCGTCATGTAGCGGGTCGCCAGCCGCACCGCCTCCCGCGCGACCTCGAAGCAGTCCCCCGGCGTCGCGGCCGCGATCACGGGGAGCGGCGCGTCGGCGTTGCGCCCCAGCACCGCCTGGAACAGGTCGGACTGCTCCGTCTTGGTGGGCATCCCGGTCGACGGCCCGGCGCGCTGTGAGTCGATCACCACCAGGGGAAGCTCGGTGGCGATGGCGAGCCCCAGCCCTTCGGTCTTGAGCGCGATCCCCGGTCCCGACGACGATGTGACGCCGAGCGCACCGGCGTAGGAGGCGCCGATGGCGGCGCAGATGGCCGCGATTTCGTCCTCGGCCTGGAACGTGACGACGCCGAACGACTTGAGCCCCGCGAGCGTGTGCAGGATCCCCGACGCGGGCGTAATCGGATATGACGCGAACACCATGCGCCGCAGCTGCGCCGCCCGCAGCCCCGCGATCAACCCCCAGGCGATCGCCTCGGTGCCGCTCACCGTCCGGTAGGTGCCCGGCGTGCTCTGGTGCGGCGCCACGGTGAACGCACCGATATGGTTGGGCAGCTCCGCCGTTTCGCCGAAGGCGTGCCCCGCGTTGAGCGCCGCGACATTGGCGCGCGCGATTTCCGGCTCCCCGGAGAACTTCCGGGTCAGCCAGTCGATCGTCGCCTGGCGCTCGCGGTCGTACATCCAGAGCATCAGTCCCAACGCCCACATGTTGCGGCAGCGGTGCGCATCGCGCGACGTGATGGCGAACCCCTTCACCGCTTCACCGGTCAGTCGCGTGATGTCCACCGCCAGGACCTGGTAGGAGGCGAGGCTGCCGTCGTCCAGCGGGTTCTTCTCGTAGCCCGCCTTGGCGAGGTTGCGCTCGGTGAACGCCGCGGTGTCCACCACGACCGTACCGCCCGGGCGCACGTCATTCAGGTTGACCGCGAGAGCGGCCGGGTTCATGGCGACGAGGACGTCGAGCTCGTCCCCCGCGGTCAGGACGTCGGTGGCTCCGAAATGGATCTGGAAGGCGGAGACGCCGAAGGTGGTGCCGGCGGGGGCACGGATCTCGGCCGGATAGTCCGGGAACGTCGCCAGGTCATTGCCGGCGAGCGCGGTCTCGAGGGTGAACTGGGAGCCAGTGATCTGCATGCCGTCGCCGGAGTCACCGGCGAACCGGATCACGGCCTGCTCCCGCTCCTCCCGCGGAACCTGCCGGACAGGGGGTGAGGCAGTGGCCATCGCGTTGAATCATACGTCGGACGCAACGGCGCGCGCCAGCGGCATCATCGCGAGGCGGGTGGCCACAACGCCCGCCGCCGACTATACTTGTCCCCTCACATATCCCCTACTCGGCGCCACACCAGCGCCGGGTCGTCCACGACCAAAGGGAGGTGTTCATGACGCGTCGCTACGAGACGGTCTACATCTTCGATAGTGCTCTGGAAGAACAGGCGATCAACGAAAAGCTCGAGCGGTTCCACGCCCTCCTGACCAAGGGCGGGAGCGGCACCGTGTCGGGCTCCAACCACTGGGGCAAGCGCACCCTCGCCTACCCCATCAAGAAGAAGGAAACCGGCTACTACGTCGTCACCCAGTTCGAGGCGACGGGGGACCTGCTGCCCGAGTACGAGCGGGCGGTGAAGCTCGAAGAGTCGGTGCTGCGCTACCTGATCGTCCTGAACGAGGGCGAGCCGCCGAAGCCGATGCCCACCACACCGCCCGTGGTCGCCGAGGAGCTGGAGCTCGAGGAGGAGGAAGCATGAGACGCCCCGCCAAGACGTGTCCCGTGTGCGAGTCGGGCGTCCGCGTCCTCGACTACAAGGACGACCGGACCCTGGGTCGGTTCCTGACCGAACGCGGCAAGATCCTGCCCTCGCGACTCTCGGGAATGTGCGCGCGACATCAACGGCAGCTCGCGACGGCCATCAAGCGCGCGCGCCAGCTGGCCCTGATCCCGTACATCAAGAGCGGCTCGCCGGCCTGATGCTGCCGGTGGCGGCAACGCGGACGCGCGGCCAGTGGTGGCGTCTCGTCCTGGGGACCATCGTCCTCCTGCCATTCGCGCCGGGGAGCCTGGATCTCGTCGCCCCGACGCTCGCCGCCCTGCTCGTCGCGGCGGGGGCGGGGAGCCGGCGCAGCCGTGAGCACGCGATCGCCGCCGTGCTCGCGGGGCTGGGACTCGCCGCCATCATCTGGTCCTCCTCCAAGGCCGATCCGCTCGCGCGAGCGTTGAGCACGTACTCGCTGCTCGCGGCCGTGGCGTTCGTCGGTGGCGCCCTGCTCGCGCCGGCCGGGGTGCTCCGTCAGGCGTTCCGCGCCGTGTGCTGGGCCGTCGTGGGGGTGGGACTGCTCGGCCTCCTCGTGCGGGGCGCGGGCTTCTGGACCGAGCTGCACTGGAGCGCGCTGCGTCAGACGTCGAGCGCGTTCCGGACCATCGTGCCGCTGCGGCCCGACGCCTACCCCCTGCTCGAGCCGCTGGTGCGCTTCATGACCGACGCGTTTCCGGCGTTCGTGATCCTGCAGACCTTCGCGGGGCTCGCGCTCGCCTGGCAGTGGCACGTGCGTCTCGCGCAGGTGCCGCTCGGACCGCCGCTGGGCGCCTTCCGCGATTTTCGCTTCGGGGACCAGTGGGTCTGGGGGCTGGTGACCGCGTTCTTGG
>DATDED010000182.1:0-5462 GCA_036523455.1 Gemmatimonadales bacterium | reverse complement strand
GACTGGGGACTGTTGCACGAGAGCTGGCAGACATCCAATGCGGTGGTGGAGGAGAACGGCCACGGGCTCACGTTCTTCGGCCCGTATTTCCAGGTGTTCCTGCCGAGCCGCTTCTACGATCCGTCGGCCCCCAACGTGACCGGGCGGCCGATCGACGTGTGCTACTGGGTGGGTCCGAACGGCGAGCGGGCGCGTGGTGGACCGTGCCAGACGTCCACCAACAACGGGGCTGATACCGGGGTGACGTTCAACAACCCCCGCTCCGCGTTCGACGGCGCGCATCGCGTGGTGGACATCAATTCCACGGTGATCCGCAACCGGGAGGGACCCGACGTGTGGTACAGCGATCCCTTCGGGCGCCACGCGCGGACGACGCCGTTCCCCGGCGCCATCCGGCAGTTCATCGCCCGGATCGACAACGACCTGAACAACATCTTCCCGTCGGGTCCCGGTATCGGGCAGAGCCGGCCGTATTCGGGACAGGGGGTACACGCGCCGAATTGAGGGCGCCCGGTGGTGGCGCGTGGTAGCGAGTGGTGTGGGCCGTCCCTCCGGCTCGCCCGCTCCTACCACGTGCCATGTAGGTCGAAACGGCAATTCGCCGTCAGAGTGGTGCGGTGCGGGGCGAGGTATCCAGGATCACGATCTTCTGCCAGATCTTGTTCGCGAGCCCTCCGGTCAACGCCTGGACGTCGTTGACGGCGGCCAGCACGGCGGGATCGTCCAGCCGCTGCACATAGAGCACCGCCAGCTTGCTGGTCAGCGACAATAACTCGCTGCAATAGTCCAGATAACGCGCCAGCTCGAAGCGGGTCATCGGCCGGTCCGGGGAGGACGACGTCCCGGGCCCCAGACCGAGCACCTGCTCGGGGTCCTTCGTGAGCTGGTGCATATCAACGACGTGCGCGATGCTGCGCAGTTCGTGGATGCCGCGCAGCGCGGCGCGCCGCTTGATCCGCGTCTCGATCGTCGCGAGGAACCAGATCGCGATGCCCACGAAGACGAGATCGTTCACCGTGGCTTCGAGGGCCTGCATCAGGGAGCCGAGATTCTCGATGCGCCCGGTGACCCGCAGCGAGGCGGTGGCGCCCAGCACCACGACGACCAGGAGCAGGACAATCAGGGTCAGCGCGAGCACGCGCACCGGCGGGTAGGGCCGGTTGACGAACGCCGCACGCCGCTGCGCGTCGCGCCCGATCGCCAGCAGCTCGGCGGCCACGTTGTTGAGTCCCGCGTCCGGGAAGCGCTCGCGCACGCGGCGGCACAGCCGCTCCAACGTCTCGAGGATCTTGTCGCCATCGAGGACACGCAGCATGGCGGGAGTGTGCGGCCGCACGGCCCCGACCGCAAGCACCGCAGGTCGCTTGACCATCGGCGCGGCGGTTTCTAGCTTCCTCTCGCCGCCCTGGTGGTGAAACTGGTAGACACGCTGTCTTGAGGGGGCAGTGCCGCAAGGCGTCCCGGTTCGAATCCGGGCCAGGGCATGCGGCCGGCGCCGAGCGGCGCCGGCCGTTCGTGTTTCTAGTGCTGCGCCTGGTAGACGATCGTCCCGCCCACGATCGTGTACAGCACCTGCGTGCCCGGGATGCGACCATCCGGCACGGTCATGATGTCGCGGTCGAGGACCGTGATGTCGGCCGCATGTCAGCCCAGCAGGGTGCCGTGCGGCTCGTACCCCGCCTGCCGCACGACCGCCCACCCGATCGCCGCCGCCGCGCACTGAATCACCAGGTCGGTGCCGTCGAAGAAGCGGCCGGCGACGACTCCCTGCGGCACTTCCGTGAGCACCGCGAGATAGAACGCCGGCAGGCAGAATCCCAGCCAACCGCGCCGCTTGAGCGGCCAGACGGCGAGCAGCGCGCCCAGCGGAAAGAACAGGAAGAACGGCTTGACGATCTCGGCCACGCTCGCGAGATCGCTCCGTCGTGCCAGGCCGTAGAGCGGGACCAGCCGCTCGAGGGCGAATTGCTGGTGGATGACCGCCGGGTCGGTCTCGAGCACGAACGGCCGCCAGGCCCAGAGGGCGATGAGCAGGGCGTAGGCGAGCAGCACCACGGCGGGGCGTCCGCGACCCCGCACCAGGCGCGAAAAGCCGGGGAGCCAGAGCCCGCAGGCGACCGCGCCGAGCGCGACGCCGGCGAGGTGCGCGAGCGCGGTACCGAGCTGAATGGGCTGGCCGAGCGGACCGTGGGTCAGCTCGAGGAGCACCGCGCCCAGGGCGCCCCACGCGCTGACCTGTCGGACGGCGGACCAGCGCTCCGTGCCGGACTCGACCAGCGCCATCACGCCGAAGACCCCGAGTGGAAAGAACAGCAGGATATCGACCGGCGGCACGTGCCACAGCGTGCTCCAATCGAGGCGCGGCGTGACCGTGCGCATGCGGCGCAGCTGGGTGCCCGCGCGCGTGGTGATGACGGCCGTCTCCTGGAGCGGCAGCACCGCCTCGGTCACCGCGGCGCTCAGGTACGCGATGGCGAAGCCCACGGCGGGCAGCCCGATGTAGGACTTCTGCCCGCGCATCGCGGTGGCGATCTGGACCGCGATCGCGATCGCGAGGGCGCCCAGCGCCGCGCCCGCCGTGTTGGTCATCACGTCCAGGACGCTGGCACGCCGGTCCGGCAGGAAGAGCTGGAGCGCCTCGGCCAGCACGCTCATGGCGGCGCCGGTGAGCGCGGACACGCGGATCCCCCGCGCGAGCGCTCCCGGCCGGCTCGTGGTCACCCAGAGCGCCCCCCAACCGGCGAACAGCAGCACGTTCTGCACGGCATCCACCGCGGTGGCGAGCGAATACCGGAACGTGAAGGCGTTGCCGAGGCCGGGGCCCAGCCCATCCGGCGGGACGCCGAAATTGAACGGCGCGAGAGTGGCGACGGCCAGCACCCCCACGTACGCGAGCCGCGCCGTGTAAACGCCCAATCGCGCGCCGGCCATGTTCACGCGGCGGCGATCTTCCAGTACACGGCGTAGCGCTCGTCGAACAGCGTGTGGAACGGGACGAGCGTCACGTCCCGTTGCTGGCCCGTCGTTCGAAACTCGAGCGACCGGGCAGTCATGCGGGTGATCCAGTCGGCCGGCCCGGTCCCCTGCGCCGTGAAGGCCGGAGCGGGGACAGGGTCGCTCTTGTACTCGGGAACCGTTCGTGGCTTGGTCGGCTCGGCGCGCAGCACCCCGGGGGTCAACCCCTCGGTGCCCAGCCGTCCGACCAGCACCAGCGGTCCGTACATCACGGCCTGCATCGAAGGGTCGTCCGGCAGCGCCTGCAGGTGGAGGCGCATGGGGAGCGTCACGGCGACCGTGTCGCCGTCCTTCCAGGTGCGGTCGAGCACGTAGTAGCCGCCCGGCGCCGCGAAGCCCTCGAGCGCGCGTCCGTTGAGCCGTGCGGTTCCCTCTGCGCCCATCCAGTACGGCACGCGGATTCGGAGGGCGAACCGCACGGGGCGCTGCGCGTGCACCAGGAGGGTCGTCCCCTCCTCTTCCGGGAAGCGCGTCCGCTGCACCAGGTGGACGCCACGCGCCGCCCAGTCCAGCTCCGAGGCGATGAACAGGTTCACGTACACCCCGGCGTCGTCCTGGAAGTAGATGCTGTCGCCCAGCTTCGCGAACGCCTCGCTCATGGTGCCCGTACAGCACCAGTAGTCCTGGGTCGGCGTGCCGAAGAGCTTCCACAGCCCGGAGGCGAGGCTCACGTAGTAGAGCTTCTCGCCGTCGCGCGGGTGCTGGCTGCCCAGGATGCCGTTGAACAGGGCGCGCTCGTAGTAGTCGGCGGCGGCGGGATCGGCGGTCCAGCCGAACACGTGGCGCGTGAGCTTGAGCATGTTGTAGGTGGTGCAGTCTTCCTGTGTGTATCCCGAGAGCTGGGTCGAGAGCACACCGGGCTCCGTCTCCCAGCCTTCGCCGTTCGAGGTGCCGCCGGTGCAATAGGCGCGCTGAGTCGTGACCTCGCGCCAGAAATACTCGGCGATGCGTTGGGAGCGGAGCTCACCGGTCAGCTCGTAGCGCCGCGCCGCGCCGATCACCTTGGGGATGTTGGTGTTGGCGTGGAGACCTTTCAGCTCGTCACGGCCCATGGCGAGCGGCGCGAAGAATCGCTCGTGGTCGAAGCGGTGCGCGACGTCGCGCCACCGGTCTTGCCCTGTCACGTCGGAGAGGTTGTATAGCACCTCGTTCATGCCGCCGTATTCGCGCTCCAGCACCCGCGCCATTTCGTAGTCGCCCAGGGGCTGGGTCCAGGAGGCCACCCAGCTCGCCATCCCCCGGAGCACGTCGAGCGCCTGTGCGTTGCCCGTCAGCGTGTGCATGTCGAGCAGGCCGGCCATGATTTTGTGCAGCGTGTAGAACGGCGCCCACACCGGTCTACCCGCGCGCAGCCGGTCGAAGAACTCTACCGGAAAAGCACTCAGATAGCCGTAGCCGTGCGCGTTCTGGCACCGCGCCAGCTCGGCGACCATGTGGTCGCCCCGCGCCTTGAGCTCGCTGTCGCCCTGGCTCGCCGACATCAGCGCCAGGGCCGAGAGGTAGTGGCCGGCGTAGTGGCCGCGCAGCTCGTTGTCGGGCGCTTCCCATCCGCCCAGCGGCTCGGCGGTGGAGGGGAGGCCGGCCGTGAGACGGAACATGTGCAGTAGCCGGTCGGGATCCTGTGCCAGCAGGAAGCGGCGGTTCACCGCCATCGCGTCGAAGAAGGGACCGGGGAGCAGCCGGACGGCCGAGAGATCGAACGGGCGGACCGGGGGCACCATGCCATCGGCCGGCAGCTCCCCGATGCCGAGATAGTGCAGGGGAAGTGCGGCGGCCGCCGTGGCGGCGAGGAATTCCCGGCGTCTCATCCCGACCCCCATTCCTTGGCCCGTGCGATCACCGCGGCCATCTCGTCCCGATACCTGGTGAAGGTGTCGTCCACGACCATCAGGGTCGGGATCAGGCCCTCCCGGCGAGACAATGATAGCGTGGCGGCGTTCCAGGGGCTGAACCCCGATTCGTGCACGCCGCTCGATCCCCGTCCGGGCGCGGGATGGGAAAGATGTGAGAAGAACCGCGCGAACGGCACAGCCCTTGGGTTATGGACATGATAGAGGGGAATGAACTCGAGCAGGGCGTCGTAGAGGAACTCGCCGCACGCCAGCACCTGCGGATACCGCGCCCGCAGGTCGGCCACGAGCCTGCGGGTCCCCTCGTGCATGTCCGCCCTGGTGTTGTTCGTCCACCCGCCCACGATGTCGAGGAAGTAGGCGTCCACCCCGTAACGCTCGACGGCGTCGGCGATGCGGGCGGTGAGCCAGGCGCGCCAGGAGTCCACGCCGAGGTTCATGTAGGAGAGCCAGCCCTCCTGGTGGCGGTCGTTGTCCCAATCGACCCAGTTGATGTCGAGCCGGTCACCATCCACCTTGGCCACGCTCGCGTCCGCGATCCCCGCATACTCGGGGCCACGGCGGTTGGCCGCGTTCGCGCCGAACATCGGCATGAAG
>DATDED010000181.1:0-2143 GCA_036523455.1 Gemmatimonadales bacterium | reverse complement strand
GGTGCGGCGGGGCGACCGGGCCGCGGGAGAGCGCGTCCGTCGCGCGCTGCAGGTGGGAACGGTGGTGATGCGGCCCGATTCGACCAGGCTAGTCGACGTGAGCGTGCTGCTGGGCGCGGACTTTGCCGCGCGGGCGCCCCTCGACTTCCACCCGTAGCTGCCCGCAGGCGGCGCTGATGTCCAGCCCGCGACTGCGACGCAACACGGCTTCGATCCCGCGCTCGCGCAGTCGCCGCTCGAACGCCAGCATCTGCGCGTGCGGGCTGGGCGTGAGATCGGGCGCGCCGCCCGGATGCAGCGGCAGCAGGTTCACGTGCGCGGCGAGCGGGCCCGCGATCTTCGCGAGCGCATCCGCGGCCTCCAACGAATCGTTCTTCCCGCCGATCAGCACGTATTCCAGGGTCACCCGCCGCCGGAACTGCCGCAGCGCCTGGAGTACCTCGGGGAGCGGATACTTCTTCTCGATCGGCATCAGCGCCAGCCGCGCCGGGTGTGTCGCCGCATGCAGCGACAGGGCTAGACGGAACTGCTCCGGCCGCGCCGCGAAGCGGGCGAGGTCGGGCAGGATGCCGACGGTGGAGAGTGTGATGTGCCGCGCTCCGATCCCGCACCCGTCAGGCAGGTTCAGGATCGTGAGCGCCGTATCCACCGCTTCCCAGTTGAGCAGCGGCTCGCCCATGCCCATGAAGACCACATTGGTGGGGCGCTTGTCTTCGCCCAGCAGCACCACTTCCCGCACCTGACCCGCGATCTCGCCCGCGGTGAGGTCGCGGCGCCATCCCATGCGTCCCGTGGCGCAGAACACACAGCCCAGCGCGCAGCCGACCTGCGAGGAGATGCACAGCGTGCGGCGCTTCCCCTCCGGGATGAGCACCGACTCGATCGCTTCGCCATCGGCCAGCCGCCACAGGAACTTCTCGGTCCGGTCCTGGGACACCTGGTGCGCGGCGAGCGTCAGCCGCGGCAGGGGGAACGCGTCTTCCAGCGCGGCGCGCAGCGGCGCCGGCAGGTCGCTGGCGTCGTGCCAGGAGGCGACCGGTCGCTGCCATAACCGCGGCACGATCTGGCGCACGCGGTAGGCGGGCTCACCGCGTTCCTTCAGCCATTCCGCGAGCGTCTCCGCGGCGCGGGCGGGGGGGAGCGAGAGCAGGTCCGTCACTTGCGCCGCGCTTCGAGTCCGACGCGGAAGGTCGAGCCCAGATCAGAGACGCCTCCGTCCCGTGCCAGCGACAGGCGATACCGACCGACGGCGATGCGGATTCCGGCCGCGCTGCGCCAGGCGGCGTTCCCGTAACTCGCCTCACGGGCGACGATCGCATCGCAGGAGATCGATGTGCCCACGTCGAGTCCCGCGCCGATCTGGTGATCGGCCCCGCCGGGGTGCCCAAACGCGAATCCGTACCGCGCCACCAGGGTGCCGCCGGTGGTGCCCCAGAGCGTGCCGCGCCAGGCGCGAACCTGCAGGCCGACATTTACGTCCTGCGCCGGGTCGCTCCCCAGACGATGCAACCCCCTCGTCCCCGCCGCGATGCGGATGCGGTCCTGCCACAGCGAGCGGGAAACGCCGAGGTCCAGGGTCCAGTGATGCGCCCGGGTGTCGTCGAGGCGGGTATCGTGGTAGGTGACCGCCGCTCCCACCGTGGTGGCCGCGAGCGCTCGGGCCCAGGTGATGCCGGCGGTCTGCGTGTAGAAGGGAATCGTCGTCCCGGCAGGGTCGGGACTGTCGATCGTCCGCACGAGGTTTCCCAATCCCATCCGGCCGTAAACGAATCCCAGCGTGCCCACGTGGTGCAGGGGCGCCCGGACGCCGCCGATCAGACCCGTGGCCCCCACCGCGACCGGAGTCTGGATCAGGTCCAGGCCGATCTGGCCGCGACCAGAAGGGTCCTGCGCGGGGTTCCAGTAGGAGGCGACCACCCCCGTCGCGAGGGCGGCAGGGACGGGAATCGTGGCCGCCACCAGACGCCACAGCTCGCTCCCCGCACCTGCCTGTCCCGCGAGCGTCGGGGCAGAGAGGACGGCAAACGGCAGCAACAGGCGGCAGAATGGCGGCATCGAGGCGTGCTCTGTGTGGCGTAGCGTTGTTCGCCCAACTTAACTACATTCAACAGTTTACACCACTTACGGAACGCCGTGCGCCTGA
>DATDED010000180.1:0-12025 GCA_036523455.1 Gemmatimonadales bacterium | reverse complement strand
GTGCTGGTCGTGGCCGCCGAGCTGGCGGGCCGGCTCGCGCTGCGTCTGGGGTTGCCTCGCGTGTCGGGCTTCGTCGCGGCCGGCCTGCTGCTGCGCGCCAACTGGTCGGTCAATCGCGTGGACGAGCTGGAAACGCTGCAGTTCGTCGCCGATGCCGCACTGGGGCTGTTCGCGCTGCGCGCCGGTCTCGCATGGCGCAGTGACGGCACCGGCGCCACCGCCGGGCTCGGACGCTATCTCGCATCCTCCCTGGTGCTGCCGTTCGCGCTGACGGCCGCCGTCGTGTACGCGCTGCATCCGTGGTTCCCACTCACCGTGCATCAGCCTTCCCGCGACGCGCTGGCGGTGGCCCTCGTGCTCGGCGCCTTCACCGCCGTGGCGGCGCCGGCGCTCGCGTGGGCGACCCTGACCGACGGCCCCGCCGGACCCCTGGGAGAGGTGCTGCTGCGGCTCCACGCGCTGCGCGACATCGGCGCGGTACTGTTGTTCGCCGCGGCATTGGCGCTCGCGCGACCGCTCGCCAGCGCGGGCGCGCTTCAGCCGCTCGCCTTCGCACCGCCGCTGGCCGCGCTCGGCGCCGCGACGCTCGCCGGTGTGCTGCTGGCGACCCTGGCGGGCCGGTTCCGCCGGTTCCTGGGCTCGGATCCCGGGATCTTCACACTGGCCCTGGCGTTCGGGGCCGCCCTGGCGGCACGGGCCGGGCCGGCCGAAGTCACCCTGGCGGCACTGGTCGCCGGGATCGGACTGTCCCGCTTCGACGCCGAGACGGCCGCGCTGCTGCGCACGCGGTTCGACGTCCACGCCACCGCCCTGGCAGCCGGTGCCTTCGCGCTCTTCGGGGCACGGCTCGACCCGTCGGTGTTCCTCGAGGTCTGGCCCTGGGTCGTGGCGCTGGCGATCCTGCGCGCCGCCGGGCTCTACTGGGGGGGACGCCTGGCCGTACGCGGGGGGGAGCTGCTCGGGGCCGACGAACTGGTGCGTTCGGGGTGGCTCGGTCTCATCGGGCAGGCGGGAGTAGGATTGCTGCTCGCCGCCGCGGGGCGGCGGGCATTCCCCGAATGGGGTGTATCATTCGAGGGTCTGGCGGTGGCGCTCGTGGCGCTGCACGCAGTGGTCGGTCCGATCTGCCTGCGTCGCGCGCTTGCGCGACGGCCGGCACTCACTGAAGGAGTCACCGGTGGCACGTAACGCGAGAACCGTGAGATGGCTGATGTGGACCGTGCTCGGAGTGAGCGCCGCAGCGTGCGGCAGTGGAGGCGGCACGCCACCTCCGCCCCCCGGACAGTCGTGCAGCACGCCGGCCGGCCAGTCGGTCACGTTGAGCCTGGGGTCATACCAGGCGAGTCCGCCACTGCCGAGCGCCGGGTGTCTCATCTTCCCCGGGAACGTGTCGACGACGGATTCGACGTTCTACCTGCTGGCTGCCCAGCTCGCGACCGATGCCGAGGGCGCCACCGCGGCGTTCATCCTGGACGGCGACACGATCCATCCGGCGCTGGCAGCGTCGTCGGCGACCCCGCTGACGGTGAGTGGGTTGGGGTGGGGCGAGCGGTTCCACGATTTCCTGCGGCAGCAGGAACGCGCCCACTACGCCGGCGTAGCGCTGGCGGCGCAGACGGCGGCGGCCGCTCCGGCGCCCGCGCAGCTCGCCGGTCCGCCGACGGTCGGGAGCACGCGTTCGTTCAAGGTGTGCTCCAATCTCACCTGCAGCTCGGTGGCAACGGTCACGGCCACGGCGAAGACCGTGAGCGGAAAAATGGCGATCTACGTGGACAACAACGCGCCGGCCAACGGCCTCACCCAGGGCGCCCTCGATACCCTGGGAGCGCTGTTCGACACCAAGCTGTACGCCATCGACACCACCGCCTACGGCCGCGAGTCGGACATCGACACCAACACGGTGGTCGTCGTGCTGATGACGAACGTCGTCAACCAGCTGGTGACCAAGACGCAGTGTCAGACGCAGGGGTTCGTCGCGGGGTTCTTCTTCGGCGCCGACATCGATCCGCAGTTCGCGTCACAGTTCAACAAGGGCGAGATCTTCTACTCGATCGTCGCGGACCCGGACAGCACCCTGTCCTGCGCACATTCGGTCGCGCGGCTGAAATCCCTCGTGCCGGTGACGTTCATCCACGAGTTCCAGCACATGATCAGTTACAACCAGCACGTGCTGGTACGCAGCGGCAGCCCCCAGGTGACCTGGCTGGACGAGGGGATGTCGCATTTCGCCGAGGAGCTGGGCGGCCGCAGTTTCCTGCCAGCCGATAACGCGAGCTTTTCGAACTTCGTAATCGGAGACCTGATCAACGCCTACCAGTACCTGGATTCGAGCGCCACGCACTTCCTGGCCTTCTCCAGCGGCATCGGCAGCCTCGCCGAGCGCGGCGCGGCATGGCTGTTCATGCGTTATCTCGCCGATCAATACGCGGCGGACACGTCGTTCGCGTCGATCACGGCGTTCACGCGGTCCATCGAGCTGACGAACTCTGTGGGCGCCACCGCCATCAGCAACGCGGCCGGCGGAACGCCCTTCACCACGATCGTCGAGCGCTGGGCGCTGGCGAACTACGTGTCCGACCTGCCGGGATTCACGGCGCCTCTCGAGCTGAAATACACGTCCTGGCGCTTCCGCACGACCTTCGCCTCGCTCAACACGCAGGCGCCGTCGATCTTCAAGAAGCCCTTCCCGCTCACGCCGCCGGTTACGGCGGGAGACGCCGTGTCGCTCAGCGGCTCGCTGCACGCGGGATCGGCTAATTACGCACTGGCGTTCCAACGGCAGTCGGCGCCGGGATTCGATCTTTTGTTCTCGGGACCCAACGGCGCGGCGCTGCAGGGGTCCCTCGATCCGCGCCTGAACATCATCCGGATCCGCTAGTGTCGTGACGCACCGTCGACGTCTGTTCTTGACGTCGTTGCCCGCTGTCCTCCTGGCGTTCCGCGTCGCCGCCCAGTCGGGCGGCAGCGCCCTCCCCGAGCTCGCCGGATCGACCCGCTCGGCGGGGCTGGGCGGTGCGGGGGTCGCCCTGATCGGCGACGCGGGCGCTCTCTTCGCCAATCCGGCGGGAATCGCCGCGGTCCGTCACCTGGCCGTGGAAGGCTCGCTCGAGCCCTACCTCGCAGGCTCGACCTACAGCGCTGCCGCGCTCGCATTGCACGCTGGTAGGCTCGCGGTGGGGTTCGGCGCCCAGGCGCTGGACTACGGTTCCGAGCCCCTCATCCTCCCTGATTCCGCAGCCGGCGGCCGTCGCGGCATCCCGACCGGCGGCACCTTCACCGCGGCCGATCTCCTCGGCACCGCCGGCATCGTGTACCGCCGCGGGTTCCTGGCATTCGGCGGGGCGGTGAAGTACGCCCGGATGCAGATCGGTGACTGGTCGGCGGATGCATGGGGCGGCGATGTGGGACTCGCGATCGCCGTGTTCGACATCGCGGCGCTCGGCGTGAGCGTGCAGAATCTCGGCGGCGACTTCGGCGCCTCGGGACAGGGCGCCCGGTTGCCGCGACGCACGCGCGCCGGCCTCACGATGAACTACGTCGATCCCCAGGGGACCTTTCGGCTGCTGACGACCCTGGAGGGGCAGTGGCCGGCGGGCGCGCCGGCTCGGCTCGCGACCGGCGTGGAAGGGGGCGTGGTCGCGCGCGGTGTCGGGTTGGTCGGACGGATCGGCTTCGTGACGCGCTCTCCCACCAGTGCGGCGTCGCGCTGGAGCGTGGGCGGCGGCGTGGAGCTGCGCCGGTTGCACCTGGACTACGCGTATCAGGGGTACGCGCTCGTGGGAGGCGGGACGCATCGCTTCGGGATCCGGTGGGCGACCTAGTGGAGCGGCGCCGGCCCCGCTGGGGACGGATCCTGAAACGGCTCGCGGCCTGGGTCGCCCTGGGCGTGCCGACCGCCCTCGGGGTGGCGCTGCTCGTCTCGGCGGATGCCCGCTACCTGGCCCGGGCGGCGGTCGAGGAAGCGCGCATCCTGCTCAAGCGCCGGGCGATCGCCGCGCTCGTCGCCGATTCGTCGACCGCTCCGGCGTTGCGCGAGCGGTTGCGCCTGGTCCTGGACGCTCGCGCCTTTGCCGCCGACTCGCTGCAGCTCGCGGTCGGGGAGACCTACACGACGTACGTGGACGTCGGCCGGGACACCTTGCTGCTCGTGCTGTCCGGCGCCTCACGGGATCGCCTGCGCGCCTATACCTGGACCTACCCCATCGTCGGCGTGGTGCCGTACAAGGGCTTCTTCAGCACTCGACTGGCCCGCGCGGCGGCCGCGGAGCTCGAGCGCGAGCGCTACGACACCTATCTGCGGCCCTCCGGCGCCTTCTCGACCCTCGGGTACTTCTCCGATCCGCTGTTTTCCACGGCGCTGGACCGCGACACGATGGAGCTCGTGGCGACGGTGATTCACGAAGTGGCGCACAACACGCTGTACGTGAAGAGTCAGACGCCGTTCAACGAGAGTTTCGCGAGCTTCGTGGGCTATCGCGGGGCGGAGGCGTTCTTTCGGATGCGGGGCGACACCCTGGACGCCCAGCGGGCGGCGGCGCGCTGGGGCGACGAGCGCACGCTCGACGTCTTCTGGGCGGAGCTGGCGCGCCGGCTCGATTCGGCCTACACCGGCGCCCGGACCCCGGAGGCCGTGGAGGCGGCCCGCGCGTCGCTGTTCGGCTGGGCGCGGGAGCAGCTCACGGGGCCCGTCGGGCAGAGTCTGGAGACGTACGACTGGCGCTGGTTCGCCGAGGCGCCGCTCAATAACGCGGTGGTGATCGCGCAACGCATCTACCGGCAGAACCTCAACCTGTTCGACGAGCTGTATGCGGCCACCGGCGGCAACGTGGCGGAGACAATCCGGGCGGTGCAGGTGAGAGTGTTCACCCAATCGGACGGAGACCCGTACCGGGCGCTCTACTCGCGCGCGGGCCCCCAGGACTAAGGCCATCATGGAGCTGACACGGAGCATCGACATCCAGGCGCCACCCGACGCCGTCTGGGCCGTGTGGAGCGACGTCGAGCGGTGGCCGGAGTGGACCGCGAGCGTCTCGCGTGTCGAGCGCTTCGAGCAGGGGCTTCTGGCGATCGGGCAGCGGGCCCGCGTGCGGCAGCCGAAACTGCCGACCGCGGTGTGGCAGGTGACGAAGCTCGAGGTGGGCCGAGGCTTCGAATGGGAGTCGGTGAGTCCGGGAGCCCGTGTGGTCGGCTACCACTGGATCGAGCCGCAGGGGAGCGGCAGCCGGGTGAGGCTGGGAATCGTCTTTTCGGGCCCGATCGCGCGCCTGGTCGGCTGGCTGACGCGGTCGCTGAGCGAGCGCTACCTGCAGCTCGAGGCGAACGGACTCAAAGCGCGCAGCGAGGGGTGAGGGTAGTCAGTTACCCCGCAACCGCTCCGCCTCGGCTACCCGCTGCAGGGCGATGGCGTAGGCCGCGGTGCGGAACGACACCCCGCGCTGCTGCGCGAGATCGCGCACGGCCGCATAGGCCTTGGTGATCGTCGCGCGCAGCTCGTCGTTGACCTTCTCGTGCGTCCAGCGGTACTGCTGGAGGTTCTGCGCCCACTCGTAGTAGCTGACGGTCACCCCGCCGGCGTTGGCGAGGAAGTCCGGAATCACGGGAATGCCTCGCTCGGACAGGATCAGATCGGCGGTCGGTGTGGTCGGCGCATTCGCCCCCTCGACCACCACCCGGGCATCGATCGTCTTCGCGTTCTGCTCGCGGGTGATCACCCCGCCCAGCGCCGCCGGCACGAGCCAGTCGCACTTGATGGACCAAAGCTCGTCGTTGCTGATCGCCCGGCCGCCCTTCCACGCCGAGACCGGGCGCCGCTGGGCCGTGTGGGCGAGGAGCCCCGGGATGTCGAGGCCGCCCTCGTTCACGATGCCGCCGTCCACGTCGCTCACGGCCACCACCGTGGCGCCGGCCTCGGCCGTGAGCAGGCGGGCCAGGTGTCCGCCCACATTGCCGAACCCCTGGATCACCACCCGGCCGTCCTTGAGCGGCACGCCGAAGTCCCGGGCGAACTCCATCATGACGTACATCACGCCGCGGCCCGTCGCCTCGTCGCGACCGAGCGACCCGCCGAGCGAGACGGGCTTCCCGGTCACCGCCGCCGGCGTGTAGCCCTGGCGGCTCGAGTACTCGTCCAGGATCCACGCCATGACCTGCGCATTCGTGTTGACGTCCGGTGCCGGGACGTCACGGTACGGGCCGAGCACGATGGCGATCCGTTGCGTGAAGCGCCGGGTGAGCCGCTCCAGCTCGAGCGTCGACAGCGCGCGCGGATCGACCGTGACGCCGCCCTTGGCGCCCCCGAAGGGGATGTCCATCAGGGCTGTCTTCCAGGTCATGATCGTGGCGAGGCCCAGCACTTCGTCATGGTCGGCGTGGGGGTGGTAGCGGATGCCGCCCTTGCAGGGGCCGCGGGCGCCGTTGTGCTGGATGCGGTATCCGGTGAAGACCTCGATCCGGCCGTCGTCCATGCGCACCGGGATCTCCACCTGGACCTCCCGGAACGGCGCTGCCAGGATACGGCGCATGTAGCTCTCGAGTCCGATCAGGTCCGCCGCCCGGTCGAACTGGTTCTGCGCGATGGCCTTGCCCGACATCACGGGCGGCGGGACGGCGGTCATGCTGGGGGAAGCCTCAACCGAATCGCAGGCGGCGGGTCGCGAGGCGGGAGGAGGGATGCTGGACATCGGCCAGGGCGCGCGCCACGACGGGAATGGCGCTCGTGCGGATCCCGGCTTCGGTGAGGACCCCGGTGACGTCGGTGACGACGGCTTCCGGCTCGGTCTCGACGGGGTGCTCGATGGTGAAGACCAGGCCGCGCTGTTGCGCCGCAACCGCGGCCGCGAGCTCACCCCACCCCGTCTCGGGCGACAGGGGGCGCAGCGCCGCCACGAGAGGGATGGCGGCGGGGTCGAACGCGGCGCGCGCCACCAGCGGCGCATCCACGAGGTCGGCGAGGCTGTTCCAGATCGGCAGCGTGGGACCCACGGCGACGACCTGCCCGAAGCGCCACCCCGCGTCCTCGGCCAGCTCGCCCAGCGCCTGGACCAGCGCTTCGTCGCCCGGCGCAACGGGTCCGGTACGCGGAGCCAGCACCGCGGCGCCCGTCTCGGCAAACCAGCGCTCGGCCGCGCGGAGGTCCTCGGGTTTGCGTGGGGCGTACGCCGCGTAGCGCTGGGTCGTGAGGATCTCCCGTTCCGCCGCCTGGCGCTGCTCGTCGTGCTCGGCCGCCTGCGCGGCGGCCTCGAATGCCACCTCGGCCGCCGGGTAACGCCCGGCATCGCG
The DNA here is from genome assembly GCA_036523455.1 of Gemmatimonadales bacterium. GTDB lineage: Bacteria > Gemmatimonadota > Gemmatimonadetes > Gemmatimonadales > GWC2-71-9 > DASTHG01. Next base: position 4,747 of record DATDED010000180.1, on the reverse strand, counting down.
CAGCACGCGGCCGCGCAGTTTCAGCGTCTCCCCGTGCGGCTCGAGGGCGAAGGCCCGGTCGAGGGCCGCCAGGGCTCGCGTGCGATCGCCCAGCCGGTAGGCCGCGAGCCCGAGCTCGTGCCACACCAGCCCGAGATCGGGATCCGTTTCGACGGCGCGCTCCAGCGCCGCCAACGCTTCGCGGTATCGACCCAGCTCGACCAGCGCGGCGCCCAGCAACGCCAGCGGGAAGGCGGAGCCGGCGAACTGCGCCTGGGCGGCCTCGGCCAGATGCAACGCCTCCGCCGCACGCCCCTGCGCGCGCAGCAGCTCGAAGTATTCCGCCCAGCAGGGCTTGAAATCGGGATGCAGGGTGAGCACGTCGCGGTACGCGGCGTCCGCGTCCTCGGCGCGTCCCTCGCGCGCCAGCCAGCGCGCGCGGGCCATCGCGCGCTCGCTCGGCGCATCCGGAAACAAGTCGAACGACGCCGTCGTGCGCATGGCGGCTAATCTACCCGCGGGCCGTGCGCTGGCTAGCCGCGCCCACTCCCGGCTAGATTGTCGCGCATGGAACAGGAACGATGGCTCGGTGAGCTCACGACGTTTCTCCGCATCCCCTCGATCTCCACGCTGCCCGCGCACGACGCGGACTGCCGGCGCGCGGCCGAGTGGGTCGCCGCGGACCTGCGCCGGCTCGGGTGCCGCGACGTCCACCTGCTGGGCAGCGATACCCATCCCGTCGTCTGGGGCGTGGGCCCCGACGTCCCGGGGGCGCCCACGGTGCTCCTCTACGGCCACTACGACGTCCAGCCGCCCGACCCGATCAATGAGTGGACGTCACCGCCGTTCGAGCCCTCGCTGCGCAACGGCCGCATCTACGCGCGCGGCGCCGCGGACGACAAGGGACAGGTGTTCTGCCTGCTGCGGGCCATCGAGGCCCTCGGTGCTCCGCCCGTCAACTTCCGTTTCCTGATCGAAGGAGAGGAGGAATTCGGCAGCAAGGTCCTGTTCGACCTGCTGCGCCGTGAGCCGGAGCGCACCCGGGCCGACGTGGCGCTGGTCGCGGACATGTCCTACGTCGCGCCGGGATGGCCGGCCGTGTACACCTCGCTGCGCGGCATGTGCTACGCCGAAATCGCCGTGCGGACGGCCAAACACGACCTGCACTCCGGTGAGTACGGCGGCGCCGCGCCCAACGCCCACGAGGAGCTGTGCCGCCTGCTGGTGCGTCTCAAGAGCCCCAACGGCCGGATCAACATTCCGGGACTGTACGCCGCGGTGCAGGCGCCCTCCGCCCGCGAGCGGGCGGCCTGGAAACGGCTCCCGTTTCGCGAGAAGGACTTCCTCAACCGCCGTGTCCAGGCGAAGGCGCTGACCGGCCTGAAGAGCCACTCCGTCCTCGAGCGTCTCTGGGCGCTGCCGACGTTCGAGATTCACGGCATTACCGGCGGGTTCACCGGCGCCGGCGCCAAGACCGTGATCCCGGCCGAAGCGGTCGCGAAGGTCAGCCTGCGGCTCGTGCCGAACCAGAAGATGCGCACGGTGGAGCGGCAGCTCGCCGCGGCCGTCAAGAAGCTCGCCCCGAAGTACGTCACCGCCACGGTGCGGTTCCTTCACGGGGGCGATCCGGCCCGGGTGAAGATCGACCACCCGGCGTTCAAGCTGCTCGACCAGGCGTTTCACGAGGTGGTGGGACGGGGGACCGTCCCCGCGCGCGCCGGCGGATCGATCCCGGTCGTGCCGGCGCTCAGCCGTGAGGGCGCGGCCGTCCTGCTCACCGGTATCGGCTTGCCGGACGACCGGCTGCATGCGCCCGACGAGAAGCTCGATCTGCAGCAGCTCTGGGACGGAATCCGGGTGTTCGGCCGCTTCTATCAGCTGATGGGGGAACGCCGGGCCTAGCCGGTCTCCGCGGCGCCCTCCACATTAGGACCCCGACGGCGACCCTGCGTCCTGGAGGTCCGATGCCTCAGCAGACGGCCTGGCTGGTCACGGTGATCCTGGTCGCCATCCTGGCGGCGACCTTCCTGCGAATCGTCTCCACCGCCTCCAGCAGCGCAGAGTACGCGCCCATCGCCAAGCGCGCCACGAGCTGGCGTCCCCGGCTGTTCTGGCTGCTCGCGCTGTTCACCGTGGTCGTGCTCGCCTTCACGCTGCGCCGCCTGCCGTACTCCCGTGGCGCCGGTGGCGCTCCGGCACAGGTCGTCCGGATTACCGGGTCGCAGTGGGCCTGGCAGCTGAGCCACGACACGGTCCAGTCCGGGCAGCCGGTCGAATTCCAGGTGACGAGCAACGACGTGAACCACGGGTTCGGGATCTACGACGCCAAGATGCGGCTGCTGGTGCAGGTGCAGGCGATGCCGAAGTACACCAACATGCTGCGCTATACCTTCGCGGCGCCGGGCCGGTACACGATCCGTTGCCTCGAGTACTGCGGCATGGTGCACCACGAAATGCGGACCGAGCTGATCGTGTCCGGACCGGCGGCGGCCGTCACGCGAGGTGGCCAATGAGCGCGCCGAGCGTGACCCCGATCGACGCTGGCGGACGGCGCGCCATCGTGACGTATCTGACGTCCTTCCTGCTGGTGCTCGTCCTGATGGCCCTCCTCGGCGTGCTGATGCGGGCGGTGCAGGGCGGGGATGTCCCGCTCGCTCCCCGGCTGTTCTACGAGGTGATGACCGCGCACGGCATCAGCATGGTGGGCATCGCGGGGCTGGGCGGCGCGGCGGTGATGTGGTACTACCTGCGCCGCTACGTCGAGTTGTCGAGCGGCGTGCTGTGGTTCAACCTCGTGTGTTTCCTGCTGGGCGCGGTGCTGCTGCTGGCGGCGATCTTCCTGGGCGGCTTCGCCACCGGGTGGACGTTCCTGTATCCGCTCCCCGTCCATTCCAACGGTCAGTGGGGGAACGGGGCGGCGGCGATGTACCTGGGCGGGCTGCTGCTCATCGGGGTGGGCTTCCTGGTGTTCTACATCGACGCCGGCCGGGCGATCCTCGGGCGCTACGGGTTGAGCCGGGCGCTCGGGTGGCCGCAGCTGTTCGGCCGGAGCACCGAGGAGGCGCCACCCACCACGGTGGTCGCGAGCACCGTCGTCACCGTCGTCAACGGATTGGCGCTGCTCGCCGGCGCGACGATTCTCGTGCTCGAGCTCGTCGCCGCACTGTCCCCGGGATTCTCGGTCGATCCGCTGATCGCCAAGAACCTGACCTACTTCTTCGGGCACGTATTCATCAATGCGTCCATCTACATGTCGGTGGTGGGCCTGTACGAGATTCTCGCACGGGAGACGAAGCGGCCCTGGAAGTCCTCGAGGCCGTTCCTGATCGCCTGGAACGCGACCCTGGTGATGGTGCTTGCCGTCTACCCGCACCATGTGTTGATGGACTTCGTGATGCCGCGTTGGATGCTGATCATGGGGCAGGTGCTGTCGTACACGAGCGGGTTCCCCGTCCTGCTCGCCACGGCGTACGGCACGCTCACGATCATCCATCGCTCGGGAATCCGCTGGACCCTCGTGTCCTCCCTGCTGGTGCTCTCGACCTTCGCGTGGGCTGCCGGCGTCATCCCGGCCATCCTGGACGCCACCATCGTGGTGAATCAGGTGATGCACAATACGCTGTGGGTGCCCGGACACTTCCATTTCTATCTGGTGATCGGCCAGGTCGCGATGGTGTTCGCCTTCGCGCTCGATCTGACGCGCGGGGCCTCTCCCGCCCCCGATTCCGGGGCGGATCGCCTGGCCTTCTGGATTTACGCCCTCGGCGGGCTGGGTCTATCGTTGGTGTTCCTCTATTCCGGGCATCTCGGCATTCCGCGCCGCTTCGCGGTGCACGAGCAGGCGTGGATGCCCTACGCCCGCGTCGGGGCCCTGTTCGGCGTCCTGGCCGTCGTGGGGATGCTCTGGTTCGCCCTGCGGTTCTTCCGCCGCATGGGCACCGCCCTGAGAGGCTCGTAAGCCCTCGCCGGACGAGGGTTTCCCACCCCAGCCGCCGCAGCGTGACTCAGTGCACATCGGGGCGGCCGGGGCGTCTCTCATATTGCTCCTATGCACCGCCCTCTCTACTTCGCCGGGTTCGGCTACCTCGCCGTGTGCGCCGCTCTGGTGGTGCGCCATTCCAGCCACCCCAGGGCACCTGCGCCCGTGCCCCGGACCGCTCCGGCGACCGTGCGGTTCGACGGTCCAGCCGATCAGTGGTTCGCCGCGATCAAGCCGTTCTGTAACGAGGTGGAAGTCGAGATGGCCCAGCGCCGGCACCCTGCTCCACAGACACTCGAGGGTCAGGGGTACAGCGCCGCCTGCTACGCGCTCGGAGGGAAGCTGTCGGCGGCCCGCGCGGTGATCGACGCGCTCGAGGAGAAGGATCGCTACCGCGCCGCCGGGATCGTCTTCGGTGTCGCCCATCCGGTCGCCGATGCTGGGGATGACCGCGCGGCGGGGCCGATCATGGAGCTGGTGGTCGACTACTGGCCCAACAACTACATGGCCCTGTATCACGCCGGGATGTCCGAGTATGCCCTGGGACAGCCCGGTCCTGCCCGCGCGCATCTCCGGACGTTCCTGACCCTGTACCACCAGGACGACGGTTGGCGGCGGAACGCGCTGGACGTGCTGCAGCGGCTTCCTTGAGCGACCGCCGTCGTGCCTGAGTCCACCTACCTGCCGTCCGGTGCCGTCCTGCAGGACCGCTACGAGATCGTCCGCGAGATCGGGCGCGGCGGCTATTCGGTCGTCTATCAGGCGCGCGACCGGCGTGTGGGGAGCGAC
>DATDED010000179.1:0-8043 GCA_036523455.1 Gemmatimonadales bacterium | reverse complement strand
CCCGCGGACGGGACGAAGCGCCACCACAGGGGCACCGAGAGCGCGAACTCGATGACCGACGCCGCGAGGGCCAGGTGCTTGGCGCGGCGCTCGGGGGCGAGCCAGAGCGCGGCCGCGGCGAGGAGCGGCCAGACGAGCAGCAGGGTCAGGACGGCGCGGTCGTAGCTCATGCGGTGTACTGGAGCGCTGGCGTGGGCCGAGTGGAGCTTGCACCGGACGCGTTCGCCGCGGGGGCGCTCGGACGCGACAAGCCCTGCGTGCTCACCCGTGCACCGGTGTTCTTGTCGCCGCCGTGCGCCCCCGCGGCGCGGCGTCCGGCGCAAGCCCCACTCGGCCCAACACAGCCCACCACCAGAGTCCCCAGCATCAGCGCAGCGCCCGCGCGAGCACGAACACCACCCCTACCACGAACATGACCGCATAGAACCCGAGCTCACCCGTCTGCAGCCGGCTCCCGAGCCACCCCAGGATGCGCGACAGCCCAGCGGTCCCGTTCACCCCCGCCCCGTCCACGACGCCCACGTCCACCACCCGCCACAACACCTTGTTGGACACCCAGAGAATCGGCCGCACGATGACGGCGTCGTAGATCTCGTCCACGTACCACTTCTTCCACAACACGCGGCCCAGCCCCGTCTCCGGCTTCGCGTCGCGCGCGGGGACGAGCGTCGTGAGATCGAGCAGTCGCCAGGCGCCGATGATGCCCGCCAGCCCGATGGCCACCGCGATGCCGATGAGGACCCATTCGGTGGTGTGCGCCAGCTCGTGTGCCGGCACCAGCGCCGCCCCGGCGGCGGTCACCGGCTCGAGCCAACGTTCGAGCCACGCATGGCCGCCCACCAGCGCGGGCAGATTCAGCACCCCGCCCGCGAGCGACAGCGCCCCCAGCACGACCAGTGGCCCGGTCATCACCCACGGCGCTTCGTGCAGGTGCACCTGCTCGCGGGCGCCGGTGCGGTTGGGCCCGTGGAACGTGTACAGCATCAGGCGGGTCATGTAGAACGCCGTGAGCAGGGCGGCCGCGAGGCCGAAGCCCCAGTACAGGTACCAGAGGGGCTGCCCCGTGCCGCGGGCGAACGCCGCGCCCAGAATCTCGTCCTTCGAGAAGAACCCCGAAAACGGCGGAATCCCGGCGATCGCGAGTGTCGCGATCCACATCAGGGTGGCGGTCCACGGGAGGAAGCGGGCCAGGCCGCCCATGTTGCGCATGTCCTGCGCGTCCTCGTGCGCGTGCGTCGCGTGATAGGCGTGATGCATCGCGTGGATCACCGATCCCGATCCGAGGAACAGCAGTGCCTTGAAGAACGCGTGCGTCGCGAGGTGGAAGATCCCCGCCGCCATGGCGCCCGTACCCACGCCGACGAACATGTAGCCGAGCTGCGAGACCGTGGAGTAGGCGAGCACCCGCTTGATGTCCCACTGCTTGAGGGCGATCGTCGCGGCGAACAGCGCCGTCAGAGCGCCCACGCCCGCCACCACGGCCTGCGAGGTCGGCGCGAGGGCGAAGAGCACGTTGGACCGGGCCACAAGGAAGACGCCCGCCGTCACCATCGTAGCGGCGTGGATCAGGGCCGACACGGGCGTCGGACCGGCCATCGCGTCGGGGAGCCAGGTGTAGAGCGGGATCTGCGCCGACTTCCCGGTGCAGCCGAGGAACAGAAGCAGGGTGATCCCCGTGACCGCGCCGCCGCCTGCCGCCAGGGCCACCGGGGCCTTGGCGAACACCGTGGAGTAGTCGAGCGAGCCGGTGTACTGCCAGATCATGAACATGGCGACGAGAAAGCCGAAGTCGCCGATGCGGTTCATGATGAACGCCTTCTTGCCGGCGTCGGCGTTCATCTTCTCCGTGAACCAGAACCCGATCAGCAGGTAGGAGCAGAGTCCGACGCCCTCCCACCCGACGAAAGTGACCGGGAAGTTCGCGCCCAGCACCAGGGTCAGCATGAAGAACACGAACAGATTGAGGAACGCGAAGTAGCGCGCGTAGCCCTCGTCGTCGTGCATGTAGCCGACGCTGAAGATGTGGATCAGCGAGCCGACTCCCGTGACGATAAGCATCATCACGGCCGAGAGCTGGTCCACCTGCAGGTCGTACCCGACCTGCAGCGTGCCCACGGGCATCCAGTCCCAGTAGTGGAAGACGACGGCCGCCTCGGGGTGCGCCGCGGCCAACGCGCGCACCACGAACACGGTCACCCCCAGGGACGCGAGCACGCTGCCCACGCCGATCGCGGTGACCGCGCCCTTGAGGCGCGTCCCGCTCAGGGCCAGGGCGCCGTTCAGCAGGAAGCCGAGCAGCGGCAGAGCCGGCACCAGCCAGACGAGATCCATCGCGGTGCCGGTCATCACCCCTTCAACAGGTTGATGTGCTGGAGGTCCACCGTCTCCTTGTGGCGATAGACGGCGAGGATGACCGCGAGCCCGACGGCGGCCTCGGCCGCGGCCACCGCCATGACGAAGAACACGAAGATCTGGCCGCTCACGCCCAGGCGCTGCGCGAACGCGACGAAGGTGAGGTTCACCGCGTTGAGCATCAGCTCCACGCACATGAAGATCACGATCGCGTTGCGGCGCAGCAGCACCCCGGCGGTGCCGATGGCGAACAGCACGGCGGAGACGGCGAGTGACGGCCCGAGGAACATCACAGTTTCCGTTTCGCGAGCACGACCGCCCCGACGACGGCCGCGAGGAGGAGGAGGCTCGTGATCTCGAAGGGCACGAGGTAGGTCTCGAACAGCGGCGCCGCGACCGACCCCACCACGCCCTGCTGGCGCTGCAGCGCCTCGACCGTCCCGGCTGGCAGCTGGATCGCGTCGGGCGGCGCCATGCGGGGCAGCGCCCGCAGCTGGAACAGCACCCCCGCCCCGAGCACGGCGGCGACGGCGGCGCCGACGAGACCCCGCAGATCGCCCGCACCCGGGCGCCCGATGTTCAGCAGCATGATGACGAACAGGAACAGCACCATGATGGCGCCCGCATACACGAGCACCTGCAGCACGCCGATGAACGGGGCGTCGAGGATCGTGAAGAGCACGGCGAGCGCGAACAGCGTCTGCACGAGCCACAGCGCCGACGCCAGCGGGTTACGGCGCGTGATGCACATGCCCGCCGCGACCACGGCGAACACCGCGAAGGCCCAGTACACGATCGCCAGGAAGGACATCCCGCTCACTCCCCCTTGGGATCGGAGGGATCCCACAGGGTCGAGACGGGGTGCGTCTGCGCGCACAGCCGCTCGAGATCGTAGACGAACCGCCCGCGCTCGTACTCGGCGTTCTCGTAGTGCACCCCGACGTGGATCGCCTCCTCGGGGCACACCTCCTGGCAGTAGCCGCAGAAGACGCAGCGGAACTCGTCGATCTCGTAGATCAACGGGTAGCGGTTCCCCTCCTCGTCCTCGCCGGGCACCAGCTTGATGCAGTTGGCGGGGCAGATCTGCGGGCACAGCCCGCAGGCCACGCACTTGGCCCGTCCCTGCTCGTCGGTGAGCATGCGGTGCGTGCCGCGCCAGCGCGGCGACAGGGCCCAGTCGTCGCTCGCCTTCTCCTCGGGGTACTGCATCGTGACCTTCTTGCGGAACAGGTGCGAGAAGGTCAGCGCCATTCCCTTGAGCGTGGCGCGCAGGTAGGAGGTCTCGCCCGCCGGCCGGTGCATCGTTTTGACGGTGATCGCCATCAGGCGCTCCGCCGCTGGACGGACCCGGCGATCAGGTGCCCGCGGTCGAGCACGAGGAAGACCGGCACCGCGAGCACCAGATTCACGGCGAACATCACGAGCGAAAAGCGCATGTCGTAGGCCCACCCCAGGACGGCATGCAGGTACCAGATCACCGTGGCGACCACCGTGAGATAGAGCAGCGCCAGCGGCAGCATCACCTTCCAGCCGAGGGCCATGAGCTGATCGTAGCGGAACCGCGGCAGCGTCCAGCGCACCCAGATGTAGAGGAACAGGAAGCTGAACACCTTGACGAAGAACATCGCCGCCGTAGCCAGCGTCTTGAGCAGCGTGGGGTCGCCGGTGTCGTCCCAGTGGGTGAACGGGATGTCCCAGCCGCCGAAGAACAGGGTGGTCATCAGCGCCGAGGCCGTCACCATGTTCGAGTACTCGGCGATGTAGAACATCGAGAACTTCATCGCGCTGTACTCGGCGTGATAGCCCGCCACCAGCTCGCCCTCCGCCTCGGGGAGGTCGAACGGCACCCGGTTCGTTTCGGCGAACGCCGCGATGATGAAGATGACGTAGGCGAGCAGCAGCGGAAACACGTTCCACTGGAACACCGAGCCCTGCTGGCGGGCCACGACGTCGCTCAGCGACACGTTCCCGGCGAGCAGCAGCACCGCCACCGTGCTCATCCCCATCGCGATCTCGTAGGAGATGAGCTGCGCCGAGGCGCGCAACCCGCCCAGCAGCGCGTACTTGTTGTTCGACGACCACCCCGCCAGCACGATGCCGTACACGCCGAGCGAGCCGATCGCCAGGATGTAGAGGAACCCCACCGGCAGGTCCGCCACTACGAACGGCACCGGGCCCCACTTGGTGGGGAGCGGGGTGCCGAACGGAATCACCGCGAAGGTGAGCAGCGCCGGAGTGAGCGCCACCGCCGGCGCGAGGACGAACGTCCACAGGTCGGCCGTGGCGGGGTAGGTCTCCTCTTTCACGATGTTCTTCAGGCCGTCGGCCGCGGGTTGCAGCAGCCCGAACGGCCCCACCCGGTTCGGCCCCATGCGGTCCTGCATCCAGGCGCAGACGCGCCGCTCGAGCCACGTGAGCAGCGCGACCCCGACCATGATGAGCGTGAAGACGACGACCAGCTTGATGAGCGAGGAGACGAGGAAGAACGTCATGCCGTCACCGCCGCGCTCGCCGCGATGCGGCGGCCCTGCAGCCCCAGCGCGCCGTAGGACAGGCCGCCGAACGCGTCCACCGAGGCGGCGAGCGCGTCGAACACGTCCGACGCCGAGCCGGGATGCGGCGAGCTCTCGAGCTCCGCCACCAGCTCGCCCAGCACCCACCACGCGGGCCGCGCCATCCCGGGCGCGGGCTTGGCCTGGAGGTAGCGCTGCACGCGCCCGTCGCGGTTCACGTAGGTCCCGTCCTCCTCTGCCATGTTCGCCAGCGGCAACACGACTTCGGCGCTGCGCGCCTGCGCCGGCAGCACCGTGCCGGCGTAGATGAGCACGCCCTTCGTCTCCACCGGGACGTCCGGCTCGTCCAGCACCAGCACGAGCGCGGCGGCCGAGGCCGCCGACAGCGCCGCCGCGATGTCGTGGGTGTAGCCCAGCAGCGTCGCCCCGGTACCGTTGGGCGCACGCTCGGGCCGCAGCGCCAGGTTGGGCACGCCCGCCAGCGGCGCCTCTTCACCCATCACCACCTGCACGCCGCCGGTCCAGTCGAAGCGCGACAGCAGCCGGCGCCCCAAAAACAACGCTTCGGTGGACGCCCGCGGCGACGCGACCGTCACCGCCCGGCCGCCGGCGCCGCGCACCAGCGCGCGCACGCGGTCGAGCGCCGTGTCCCAGTCGGTGGCCACGAGCTCGCCGTTCATGCGGACCAGCGGCGCCTCGATGCGGTCGCCCCGGTTCATCCAGCGGTAGTTGGCGCGGCCGTGGTCGCAGATGAAGTACTGGTTCACCTCGAGATTGGGCCGGGGCCGTACCCGCACGACCGTGCTGTCGCGCAGGTCGAGCGTCACGTTGCACCCCTGCGAGCAGCCGGTGCAGATCGACGCCGACTTGTCCAGCTCCCAGGCGCGTGCCTTGTGCAGGAAGTCCTTCGAGAGGAGCGCCCCCACCGGACAGAGGTCCACCACGTTCCCCGCCCAGGGGTGATCGAGCCGGGCATCGGGATGGATCCCGATGTAGGCGCGGTCGCCGCGCTCCGACACGTTGAGCACCGGCTCCTGGGCCACGTCCTGCATGAAGCGCACGCAGCGCACACAGTAGACGCAGCGGTTGGGGACGTACAGGACGTCGGGCCCGAAATCCTCCACCGGGTTGAAGCGCTTCGGGTAGGTGGGCGAATAGCGGGTCTCGGGCCGGCCTTCCTGGAACGTGAAGTCCTGCAGCTCGCACTCCCCCGCCTGGTCGCAGATGGGACAATCGAGCGGGTGATTGATGAGCAGGAGTTCCAGCACGCCCTTGCGCTGCGCCTTCGCCTCGGGGGCCTGCGTCTCCACCACCATGCCCTCGGCCACCTGGACCGCGCAGGCGATCTGCAGCTTCGGCGTCTTCTCGATCTTCACGAGGCACATGCGGCACACGCCGGCGGCCGGGATGCTGAGCTGATAGCCGACGGGGAGCCCCGGATGGTAGCAGTAGTGCGGGACCAGCACGCCCGCCTGCTTCGCGGCCTCGATGACCAGCGTGCCCGGCGGGACGCTCACCGCGACGCCGTCGATCGTCAGAGAAACCATGCCGTCAGCCATCAGCCGTCAGCGCCCCCGCCTCACGCTGCCAGGACCGGCTTGCGCCGCCCGGCGATGTAGTCCTCGAACTCGCTCCGGAACTTCTTGATCCCGGACGCCACCGGCGCCGCGCAGGAATCCGACAGCACGCAGATCGTCGTCCCCGTCATGTTCTGTCCCAGCTCGAGCAGCAGATCCAGGTCCTTCATCGCCCCCTGCCCCGAGAGGATGCGCTCGAGGATCTTCACGGTCCACGCGGTTCCCTCGCGGCACTGGGTGCACTGGGCGCACGATTCGTGGGCGTAGAATTTCGCCAGGCGCATGATCTGGTAGACCATGTCGGCCGAGTCGTCGAACACGATCACGCCGCCGGAGCCGAGCATCGTGCCCTTTTCGACGCAGCCCTCGTAGTCGAGCAGCGTGCTCTCGGTCTCCTCGCGGTTTAAGATCGGCACCGACGAGCCGCCGGGGATGCACGCCTTGAGCGTCCGCCCCGGGCGCATGCCGCCGGCCAGCTCGTGGAGCAGATCCTTGAGCGGGAAGCCCATCGTCACTTCGTAATTGCCCGGCCTGGCGATGTGGCCGCAGACCGAGAACAGCTTGGTGCCGGTGCTCTTGGGATTCGAGAGCGACATCTTCTTGTACCAGTCGGCCCCGTGGCGCAGGATGTGGGGCACCGCGGCCAGCGTTTCCACGTTGTTGATCGTCGTCGGCATGCCGAACACACCGGCGGCCGCGGGGAACGGCGGCTTGATGCGCGGGTTGCCGCGCTTCCCTTCGATCGAGTTCATGAGCGCCGTCTCTTCACCGCAGATGTAGGCGCCGGCGCCGCGATGCAGGAACATCCGGATGTCGCCGAACAGCTTCGCGGCGTTCGCCTCGGCAATCGCCTGCTCCATGATCGCCAGGGGCTCGGTGAACTCGCCGCGGACGTAGATGTAGACCGTCTTCGCCCGGATGGCGTGCGCCGTGATGGCCGAGCCTTCGAGCAGCGCGTGGGGCGTCCACCGCATGATCTCGCGGTCCTTGAACGTCCCCGGCTCCGACTCGTCGGCGTTCACGCAGAGGTAGTGCGGCTTCTTCGGGTTCGGCTCCTTGGGCATGAACGACCACTTGAGCCCGGTGGGGAACCCCGCGCCGCCGCGGCCGCGCAGCCCCGAGTTCTTGACCACGTCGGTCACCGCGTCGGGCGACATGCCGAGCGCTTTTTCGAGCATCTCGTAGCCGCCGCGCTTCTTCCACCCCTTGAGCGAGCGGGCCTCGGCGTCGCCGAAATACTTGCTCAGCACGACCGTCTCGCGGGCGTGCGGTTTGTGCGGGTAGCCCACTACCTCCCCCTTCCCCGGGCGGTCGGGCGGTCGGGCGGACAGGCGGTCGACGTCACCGACCGCCCGACCGCCTGACCGCCTGACCGCCTATCCGGCCTCACAGGTACTTCCTCAGGACTTCCGGCACCTTTTCCGGGGTCACGCTCTCGATGAAGTCGTCGTCGATCATGATCGGGGTCGCGAAGCCGCACGCGCCGAGGCATTCCACCTCGATCACCGTCCAGTTGCCGTCGGGACTGGTCGCGCCCAGCTCGCCCGCGCCCGTCGCCTGCAGCAGCGCTTTGACCGTGTCCTCGGCGCCGCACAGGTTGC
>DATDED010000178.1:0-7769 GCA_036523455.1 Gemmatimonadales bacterium | reverse complement strand
GGCGCCCAGCGCGCCCGAGGCGGTCAGGCTGTCGCGCTCCGACCAGGTGCCGACCGGACCGCCGATGCCCGCCGCCACCACGCTGGAATCGGTGGGCGGGAGTCCCGCCAGGACGCGCAGCTCCTGCGCCCGCTGGTTGATCGTCGACAGTGTGTCGTGCAGGCCGGCGAGCCGGGTGCGCATCCGGGAGATTTCGTCGGAGAGTACCCGGTTCTCGCGCTCCAGCATGTTCCCCTTGGTGATGCTCACGCCGCGCGACAGCGCTGCGCCGCCCAGCACCAGCAACAGCAACACGATCACGCCCCCGATGCCGACCAGGGTCTTGAGAACGGCGTGGGAGACCTCCACGGCGCGGGACGAGCCCGAGCCGTGAGGCACTACCATCACCGTCCACTTGCGATCAGAGTTGCGGCGCATACCTATCCGAGTTGCTAGTTCTGTCGGTTTTAGGGAAAGCAATAATAGACCTCGCGGTCCTCCTCAGTCAACTTCGAGAAACGTGAGCCAGGTCACACGGTCCCGGGCCGTGTGTTGCCCCGATATCCCTGTGCCCGTCAGGGCTCTTTCGGGAACAGCGGCTCCGGCTTGCGGACGGTCCACCCCGCGGGATCGAGGGGTTCGAGGCGCTCGAGCTGCCGGCCGGTGCCCAGGGCGTCCCACAGCTGGGCCGCCTTTTCCGGCATGAAGGGCAGCGCCAGCCCGGCGAGGCTGGCGACGGTGCGGGCCAGGTTCGCCAGCACGGTGTCCAGCTCCGCGTCGCGCTGTTCCTTGGCGAGTTTCCACGGCGCGGTCTCTTCGACGTAGCGATTGGCGCGCGTGGCGAGCGCGATCAGCTGCGCGGCGCCCTCGTCGAGCGCGAGCGCGTCCATGGCGCCCGTGTAGGCGGCGAGGATGTCGCGGGCGTCGTGCTCGAGCGGCGTCGCGAACGCCGTGGGATCGCGCGGCACGACGCCGGCGCGGTAGCGTTGCACCATCGACAGCGTGCGGGACGCCAGATTCCCGAACGTGTCGGCCAGGTCCGCGGTATAGCGCGCGTCGAAGCGCTCCCAGGTGAAGTTGCCGTCGTTCTCGAAGCCGATTTCGCGCAGCAGGAAGTAGCGCAGCGCGTCGGGTCCGTGGCGGCCGATCGCCTCGTCCACCGTCACCACCGTGCCGGCCGTCTTGCTCATCTTCGCGCCGCCCCACTGCACGTAGCCGTGCGCCCACACCCGGCGCGGCAACGCGACGTCGGCCGCGAGCAGCATCGCCGGCCAGACGACGCAGTGGAAACGCGTGATCCCCTTGCCGATCACGTGGAGATCGGCGGGCCAGCGCTGCTCGTAGCCCGAGTCGGGAAAGCCGGTCGCGGTGAGGTAGTTGATCAGCGCGTCGAACCACACGTAGACGGTCTGCTGCGGGTCGCCGGGATACGGGATGCCCCACGGCAGCCGCTGGCGCGAGATGGAGATGTCCTGCAGGCCGCCTTCCAGGAGGCGCAGCACCTCGTTGCGCCGGATCGCGGGCTCCACGGCGAACGTCCCCTCCGTGATCAGCTGCAGCATGCGGTCGCGATAGGCGCTCAAGCGGAAGTAGTGGTTGCGTTCGCGCCTGGGCACCAGCTCGAGCGTGGGGTGTTCGATGCACCGGCCGTCGACGATCTGACTCCCCTGCTTGAACTCCTCGCAGCCGGTGCAGTACAGCCCCTCGTACTCGGCCTCGAACAGGTCGTCGGGGCGGCGGCTCTGGATGCGCTGCAGCAGCGCGGTGACGGCACGGGCGTGGCGCGGCTCGGTCGTGCGGATCCAGTCGTCGTGGCTGCACTGGAGTCGCTGCCAGTAGGTCGTGAACGTGGCGTTCATGCGGTCGACCCACGCCTGCGGCGTGACGCCGGCCCGCGCCGACGCCTGGATCACCGACTGGCTGTGCTCGTCCATCCACATCAGGAAATGGACCGCATCGCCCCGCAGACGGCGCCAGCGCGCGATGCAGTCGGCGCCGACCTTCTCGAGCGCATGGCCCAGATGGGGGTCGCCGTTGGAGTAATCGATCGCCGTCGTGAGGTAGAAGCTAGGCACCGGGCGGGGTCCCTCCGCCGCCGCGTGGGCGGCGGCGCCGGCGCCGGCGGCGATGCTCACCACCAGGCGATGCGGGCGGGGCCGGGGTGGTCGACGGGGCCCGGGGAGTCTCGCCCGCCGGCGGGACCCCCGGGGGTGCGGGCGTCGCCACGGCGGCCGGCGCTGCGGGTGCCGCCGCCAGGTCGGGCGCCGCGGCGCCCATCTCCTCGTGCAACCGGTCGAGCGCGACGACGCGCGTCCCGTGCTCCTCGGAGCGCAGCGTCACGCGGTCGCGGAAGATGTCCACGGCCAGCACCCGCTCGGTGCCCACCGCGGTCTGCAGCACCTTGCCTTCCTTGGGGAAGCGCTTGCGGCTCTGGACGTAGAACTCGTGCTCGTAGTGGAGGCAGCACAGCAGCCGGCCGCAGGGGCCGGAGATCTGCGACGGATTGAGCGAGAGGTGCTGGTCCTTGGCGACCGACAGGTTGACCGGCCGCAGCTCGGGGAGCCAGCTGGCGCTGCAGTACTCGCGGCCGCAGCGGCCGATGCCGGAGAGCCGCCGCGCCTCGTCGCGCGCCCCGATCTGGCGCAGCTCGATGCGCGTCCGGAAGACGGCCGCGAGGTCGCGTACCAGGGCGCGGAAGTCCACCCGCTGCTCGGCCGTGAAATACAGCGTGAGCTTGCGGCGATCCCACTGCCACTCGGCGTCGGAGATCTTCATCGGCAGGTTGTGCGTCCGGACCCGGTCGCGGGCCGTGCGCCGCGCCGCGTCTTCCTCGGCGTGCAGCTTCTCGGCCTGCTCCACGTCGGCGGTGGAGGCGCGGCGCAGCACGCGGCGCTCCACCGTCGCGGGGACATCGGGGAGCGGGCAGCCGCCGCAGCCGCGCGCGCACTTCTTGAGGGCCACATCTCCGAGGGCCGACACGCGGCCCAGGTCCTGGCCCCGCTCCACCTCGACGACCACGGGGTCGTGGAGTCCCAGGGGCTCGGCCGCATCCCAGTTGAAGTACTCCTGCCGATTGCCCTTGAACCGCACCTCGACGACCGCGCTCACTTCTCGCTCAGGACGCCCATCGAGAGGTACTTCTCTTCGCGCCGCTTCAGCAGCTTGTCGATCTTGATGCGGCGCAGCTCACGCACGTGGCGGCGCAGCGCGGCGCCCAGCACCTGCGCGGTGGCGTCGGGATCCGCGTGGGCGCCGCCGGGGGGCTCCGGGAGGATCTCGTCGATGACGCCCAGCCGCAGGAGATCCTGGGCGGTGAGCTTGAGCGCCTCGGCGGCGCGCTCGCGCTGGCTGGCGTCCTTCCAAAGGATGGCGGCGCACCCTTCCGGCGTGATCACCGAGTACACGGAGTTCTCGAGCATCAGCACCCGGTCGGCGAGCCCCACCGCCAGCGCGCCGCCGGACCCCCCCTCGCCGATCACCGCCGCGATGGTCGGCGTGCGCAACGACGCCATCACCAGCAGGTTGCGGGCGATGGCCTCGGCCTGGCCCCGCTCCTCGGCCGCGAGACCCGGATACGCGCCCGGCGTGTCGACCAGCGTGATCACCGGCGCGTGGAATTTCTCGGCGAGCTGCATCAGGCGCATCGCCTTGCGGTACCCCTCGGGATGCGCCATGCCGAAGTTGCGCTGCAGGTTCTCCTTGGTGTCGCGCCCCTTCTGGTGCCCGATCACCATCACCGACACGCCGTCCATCCGGGCCCACCCGCCCACCATCGCCGGGTCGTCGCGGAACAACCGGTCACCGTGCAGCTCGACGAAGTCCGTGAATACCGTGCGCAGATAGTCCAGGGAGTAGGGGCGACGCGGATGCCGGGCCACCTGGACGCGCTGCATCGGCGTGAGGTTGCGATAGATCTCGGCGCGCAGCTCGGCCAGCTGGCGCTCGAGCGGCCCCGTATCCGCCGCCTGGTCGCCCCCGGCCTTCTTGAGCTCCTCGATCTGCCGCTCGATCTCGAGCAGCGGACGCTCGAAGTCGAGCGTGTAGGTCGCCATGCCCCGTCAGCTCGCTTTCACGAGATGCACCCCGTCGGCCCCGAAAATGCCGCGCAGCGCGCCCAACAGCTCCTCGTCGGGCTCCACCCGCAGGCTCCGGCTCACGAGCCGGGCCGCGAGCGGCACGCTGCCGCCGTTCCCCTCGCGGCGTTCGCCGCCGCCGTTGCCGTCATCCCATTCCACCAGCACCGGTGCCGGCCCGGGGTGAGCCGCGCACAGGGCGGCGGCCGCGCGCGTGGCGTCCGCGTCCGGCGGTCGCGCGGCGCTCCAGCGGAGCGCGAGGCCGATCTGGCCGCTTTCCTTCAGCTCCTCGAGGGGCCGCGCCCCTTCTACTATGAAGGGCGCCGCCTCCTCTCCCCGGTCGCGGAGGCTGTACCCGCCCGTCAGCAGCATCGAGCGGTCGGGGTGGATCACGGAGTTGAGCCGCGCCCACGCTTCGGGGAACACCAGCGCCTCGGCGGTGCCGTGGAAGTCCTCCAGCACCAACCGGGCGTATTCCGCGCCGGACTTCTTCGACACCTGCCGCTTCACCACAGTGACCACCGCCGCCACGGTGACCTTCTGGTCGCTCCAAGTCCCGAGCGTCGCGGTGGTGCGGGTCCCGAAAAGCTCCACCTCCGCGCGGAACTTGGCGAGGGGGTGCCCGGAGATGAAGAAGCCGAGGACCGCTTTCTCCCGCGTCAGGCGCTCGTGCTCGGTCCAGGGCGGCACGTCGGGGAGCGGGGAATGGGGCGCGGGGGCGGCCGTATGGTCGCCGAACAGGGCGCCCTGGCCCGCCTCGCGCTCCACCTGCCGGGCCTGGGCCTCGCCGAAGGCGTGCTCCAGCGCGGCCACGAGCTGCGCGCGATGGCCGCCGAGCGAGTCGCAGGCGCCGGCGTCGATCAGCGCCTCCAGCACCCGCTTGTTGCACAGACGCAGGTCGATGCGCTCGCACAGCTCGACCAGGGAGCGGTAGGGGGCCTGGGCGCGCCCCGCGAGGATCGACGCGATGGCGCCTTCCCCCACCATCTTGACGGCCCCCAGCCCGAAGCGGATACGCCGTTCACCCACGACCGTGAACTTGAAGCGCGATTCGTTGACGTCGGGGGGGAGGACCTCGAGGCCGAGCTCGCGCGCCTCGTTGATGTACTCCACCACGCTGTCGGTATCGCCGATCTCGCTCGACAGCAGCGCCGCCAGGAACTCCGCCGGGTAGTGCGCCTTGAGCCACGCCGTCTGGTAGGAGAGGATGGAATACGCGACCGCGTGCGACTTGTTGAACCCGTAGCGCCCGAAGGTCTCGATCTGCGCCGCGATGTCCTCGATCACCCGGCGGTCGTGCCCGAGGGCCACCGCGCGCTCCACGAACCGGCCCAGCTCCTCCTGGATCAGCTCCTTGATCTTCTTGCCCACCGCCTTGCGCAGCACGTCGGCTTCGGCGAGCGAGTAGCCCGCCAGCACGTTCGCGATGCGCATCACCTGCTCCTGGTAGGTGATCACGCCGTAGGTGGGCTTGAGCAGCTCCTCGAGCGCCGGGTGCGGATAGCGCACCGTTTCGCGTCCCAGCTTGCGGTTGATGAAGACGAGATGCATCCCCGTGTCGAGCGGGCCGGGGCGGAGCAGGGCGTTCGCCGCCACCAGGTCGTCGAACCGGTCGCACTTCATCTGCCGCAGGCAGTCGGTGGCCAGCGGCGACTCGAACTGGAACACCCCGGCGGTGCGCCCCGAGCGCAGCAGTCGGTACACTTCTGGGTCCTCGAGGTCCAGCCGGTCCATATCGAGGGTGACGCCGTGACGTTCCCGCACCATCTCGACGGTGTCGTGGATGACGGTGAGCGTGCGGAGCCCGAGCAGGTCGATCTTGAGCATCCCGACCTTCTCGAGCGCTACCATGTCGTACTGCGTGATGATCGCTTCCTCGTCCTGCGGGGCGAGGCACACCGGCACGTAGTCGGTGAGCGGGCCCGGGGCGATCACGACGCCGGCGGCGTGCACCGACGAGTGGCGCGCCAGCCCCTCGATGCGGCTGCCGAGGTCGATCACCTTGCGGACGCGCTCGTCCTGCTCGGTGATGGCGCGAAGCTCGGGAACCTTCTGCGCGGCCTCCGCCAGCGTCCACATCGCGGCCGGTCCCGCTGGGATGAGCTTCGTGGTACGGTCGACTTCGCCGATCTCGAGGCGGAGCGTACGGGCCACGTCGCGGAATGCCGCGCGGGCCTTCATCGTCCCGAACGTGATGATCTGCCCCACCGACTCGCGCCCGTAGCGCGCCCGCACGTACTCGATCACCTCGCCGCGGCGCTCGAAGCAGAAGTCGAGGTCGATATCCGGCATCGAGATGCGCTCGGGATTGAGGAACCGCTCGAACAGCAGATCGAATCGCAGTGGATCGACGCTGGTGATCCGCAAGGCGTAGGCGGTCAGCGAGCCGGCGGCCGAGCCGCGCCCCGGACCCACCGGGATGCCGCGGTCGCGGGCCGCCTTGATGAGATCGTAGACGATCAGGAAGTACCCGGCGTAACCGGTCCGCTGGATCACGTCCAGCTCGAAGGCCAGGCGCTCCTCGACCGCCGGGGGCAGGGGGTCCCCGTAGCGCTCGCGCGCGCCCGCGCGCGCGAGGTGCACCAGGAGATCGTTGTCGGTCGCGAACTCCGCCGGGCGGGGATACTGCGGCAGGAAGTACCGCTTCTCGAAGTCGAACTCGCACAGCTCGGCCACCCGCGCCGTTTCGGCCAGCACGTCCGGACGGCCGGGAAACAGCGGCTTCATCTCCTTTTCGCTCTTGACGTAGCTCTCCGAGCCGAAGAAGCGGAACCGCTTGGGGTCGTCCAGGTCCTTGCCGGTACCGATGGCGAGCAGCACGTCGTGCGCTTCGGCGTCATCCTTGCGCAGGTAGTGGGCGTCGTTGGTGGCCACGACCGGGATGCCCAGCTCCTGGGAGAGCCGGAACATGCCGGCGGTGACGGTCTCCTCCTCGGCGATCCCGTGGTTCTGCACCTCGAGCCGGAAGCCGTCGGGGCCGAACAGGCGCGCGAAGTACTCGGCGCTGGCCTTCGCGGCCTCGTACTGACCCGCGCGCAGGTAGAGCGCGATCTCCCCCGAGAGGCAGGCGGCCAGGCAGATCAGCCCTTCCTTGTGCCGCTCGAGCACTTCGCGGTCGATGCGCGGCCGGCGATAGAAGCCTTCGAGGAACCCGATCGACGAGAGCTTGACGAGGTTGCGGTAGCCGGCGCGGTTCCGGGCCAGCAGGACGAGATGGGAGTAGGGGCCGGGGGCGTCGGCGGGCTTCTCGCGGGCGTGCCGGCTCCCGAAGGCCAGGTAGGCCTCGAAGCCCAGGATCGCGCGGACCTTCCGGGCCTTGGCTTCTTCATAGAAGGTCCAGGCGCCGTGGAGGTTGCCGTGGTCGGTGATGGCGAGCGAATCCATCCCCAGCGCCACGATCCGGTCCAGCAAGTCCGGGATGCGGTTGGCGCCGTCGAGGAGAGAGTATTCGCTGTGGGTATGGAGATGAACGAAGGCCATCGCGCCGACCGCGGAATCAAGCCAAGATACGGGCGCCGGCTCGCATTGTCAAAACCCGTTGCGGCGTCGAAATTTCGCCCACTCCATGCGCACCGCCGCCCGCCTGTTCGCGCTCGCGCTCGTCCTGGCGCTGGTCTACAAGTACACGGCCGGCGCGCCAGCCGAGCTCCGGGCCGCGCTGGCCCTGGGCGTGCTGGTCGTGGCCGCCGAGCTCGCGGGCCGGCTCGCGCTGCGTCT
>DATDED010000177.1:0-2234 GCA_036523455.1 Gemmatimonadales bacterium | reverse complement strand
GCGTGCAGCTCACGGGTCACCCGCAGAGCGTGACCCGGCCCATTCAGGAAGTCGGGATCGCCGAAGGTGATGTGGTCCGCCCCACCTTCCACTTGTTGCCGGATGTCCGCCAGGACCACCGGGAGGGGTACGGCGAAAAACCGCCCCCCATACACCGGGGGGATCGGGCAATGCAGGCAGTGATGCAGACACCCACGGGTCGCTTCGACGTACCCGGCGGGAACGAGCTTCCCGTCACGCTCGAGTCGCGCGTACCCGGACCCGCCGGGCGGCCCGACCCGCTTGGGAACCGGATAGTCGAGTCGCGCCAGCACCGGCTTGGGATCCGCCGCGGCGGGCGGCCGATCGCCGCCCGTAACCCGGCGCACCAGCGAAACGAGCTCCTGCTCGAGCTCGCCGCCGAGGACCGCAGCGGCGCACCCACCCAGTAGATAGCGCGCATTGAGCGTGGCATAGAGCCCGTAGAAACAGATGAACGCATCCGGATTGACCTTCCGGATGCGTTCAGCCGCCCGGACACCCAGACGCAGGGCCGTGTGCATCGGGACGGAGATGCCGACGAACCGCGCCCGGCGCACCGCGTCGTCGTCCAGCGGCTCGACGGCGAGATCGAGCTGCGCCGGGCGGAACCCGGCGCGCTCGAGGAAGGCGGCGGGCCAGGCCGTGCCCAGCGGCTGGTGTCCCAGCTCGTAGCACGAGACGAGGAGGACCTCGCCCTCCCCCTGGCCCCTACCCTGCATCGCGACCTGTGGCCCGCTTACTGCCGGCAGGGCGCGGTCGGATCCGGCTTGGGGTGATCCACCACGATCCGGTGATCCAGATTCGCCACGTGGACGGCGATGTCCTGCACGAAGTTCGCCACGCGCGCCATGTGGTCGTAATTGATGTACTCGGGCTCGTCGGTCACCTGGTGATAGTCCGAGTGCAACCCCGTCGTGAAGAACGTGATCGGGATGCCGTAGCGGGCGTACTCGTAGTGGTCGCTGCGGCAATAGATGTTCGACGGATGGCCATCGGCATCGATCGCGTAGTCGAGGGTCAGGCCGTGTTTCCCCCCGGTGTTCACCGTCTCGATCAGGTTACCGAGCTCCGTGGACAGGCGGCGCGAGCCGACCAGCTGCAGGTAGGTGGGGCTCCCGTGGATCGGCGTCCCTTCCTTGGTGCGTCCCACTTCGTCGGTCGCTTCCCCGCGGCCCACCATATCCATGTTGAGCTGCGCCACGATCGAATCCCGCGGCACGGTCGGATGATCGGTGTAGAACCGGGAGCCGAGCAGCCCCTTCTCCTCGCCGACGTGCCACACGAACAGAATCGACCGCTTCGGCTTGGTGGGCAGCGTCACGATCCGCTCCGCGACCTCCAGGGCCGACACGGTCCCCGACCCGTCGTCGTCCGCGCCGTTCGAGATCGAGTCGATGCGCGCGGCGCCGGCATGCTTCGCCCGGAAGCCCGTGAGGATCGAGTCCACCAGCACCTGTTGGGCCGGCGTCGCCTGCTTGCCGCCGTCGTCGGCGCCCTCGGGGCGGACGGTGTGGTTCCAGAGGCGGATCGAATCGTGGTCCACGGGCCGGGCCAAGCCGATGTGATCATTGTGCGCGCCGATCGCCACGTACTCGCCCTTGAGCGTGGGATCGCTCCCGGGGACGATCGCGACGACGTTGCGCGCCGGATCGGGGATGGCGCTCACGCTGTACCGCACGTCGACGGCGGCCGTGGCCCCCGTCGTCCCGATGGCCAGCGAGTCGAGCGAACCGGTGAACATCCTGGCGGCCGCGGCCCGGCTGACGAGGAAGACCGTGGGCGGCTGCTGGGTCGGCTGGTCGTCGTCCAGGAACGTCTGGGGACGGCGCAGGAAGCCCATGAACTGTGGCGGCATGTCGTCGAGGCCCACGAGCGCCATGCCCCAGGCGCCTTCGACAACCGGCGGGCGGCGCAACTGCCGCAGCGAGTTGAAGCCCCCCGTCGTCAGGACGACGAGCTTGCCCGCGGCTTGCTCCCTGGAAATCACCCGCGTCGAATCTCCCAGGACGCCGCCGAACACCGTCGTCACGGCGGCGTTGCTGGCGGGCTGGCGGCTGAGCGCCAGGTAATCCTGGAAGGCGGCGAGCGGCGCGCCGGCCACCGTGAAGGTGGAGGTCGTGTCGAAGCTGCGCGTCTTGAGCGGAATGGTCTGGAAGTAGGTGCCGCTGTCGCCCGCGGGCTGGAGCCCCAGTCGGCGCAGCTCGGCGGCGATG
>DATDED010000176.1:0-5698 GCA_036523455.1 Gemmatimonadales bacterium | reverse complement strand
GAACCAGGGCCGCCGCGGCAGCCCGGCCGAATCGGTCAGCGCCTGCTCGCTCGAGGCCAGCAACCGGTTCACCGCCCCCAGCGTGGTCCGGCGCCTGGCGGCATCCCTCCCCCGGACGGTATCGAACGCCGCGCGCTCGCGCTCCCAGGAGACGGCCGCCGTGTCGAGGCGGTCGAGGGCGGTGCGCAGCGCCGACAGGTCGAGTCCCTTGGTGGTGTCGTTCCGCGCCGCCAGTTTGGCGATCTCGTCGGCGTACCGGCGGTAGGTACGCGCCGGGGCTCGGAACTCGAAGGGCAGCAGCGGCGCGTCCACCATCCGGAGGACCGCCGTCGCCATGGTCTGCGCCTCGGTCACCCCGTACACGTACCCCGTGTCGAGGAACCGCTCGTAGAACGTGTAGCTGTCGTAGATCGAGTGGTAGATCCCGCTGTGGGCCGCCCCACCGTAGCTGAGGTTCACCGACGGGAGACCGAGGTAGTCGATGAAGGCGGTGTAGTCCGAGCCCGAGCCGAGCGCGCCGAGGGTGAACGTCGTGTCGCGGCTCGTGTCGCGCGCCGTCCGCTCCGCGCGCCGGTGATCGAGCGAGGCCTGGAGCGCGCTCTTGCCGGTCAGCGGGTCGCGGACGTCGCGGGCGACTTCGGTGATGAACTGCTCCAGTGCGTGAGAGCCCGCGGCGCCGATCCAGCCCGCGCCGTTGGTGTCGGAGTTGTAGTAGACCACCGCCTTGGTGCGCAGCTCGTCGGCGTGCGCCTCCGCCCATTCGGTGGAGCCGAGCAACCCCCATTCCTCTCCATCCCAGGCGGCGAGCACGATGGTGCGGGCCGGCCGCCAGCCGGTCTTCAGCAGCGCGGCCAGCGACCGGGCCGTCTCCCCCAGGGCTGCCTGTCCCGAGCTCGGGTCCTCGGCCCCGTTCACCCAGGCGTCGTGGTGGTTCCCGTAGACCACCCACTGGTCGGGCCAGACCGCGCCGGGAATGGTGGCGATGACGTCGTACAGCGGCCGGCTGCGCCACTCGAAGGTCAGCGCGAGATGCACCTTCGTCGTTCCGGGGCCGATGTGGTAAGTGAACGGGAGGGCACCGCGCCACGCTTCCGGTGCAACCGGTCCCGTCAGAGTGCGCAGCAGCGGCAGTGCGTCACCGTAGCCGATGGGGAGCACGGGGATCTTCTCGATCGTCGTCGCCTCCGCCTGCGTGAGCCGCCGCCCGCCCGCGACCGCCGCCCAGCCCGGGCTCAACGGGTCACCCGGATAGGTCGGCATGTCCATCACGCTGCCGCGCTGTACCCCGGTCGGCGGTCGCATCGGTCCCGTCGGGTAGACGTCGTCCACGTAGTAGCCGTCGTCCCGGGGATCCGAGTAGATGATGCAGCCGATCGCTCCGTGCTCCGCCGCCACCTTCGGCTTGATGCCGCGCCATGACTGCCCGTAGCGGGCGATGACGATCTTCCCCTTCACGCTGATGCCCAGGCTGTCGAGCACCCGGTAGTCTTCGGGCCGGCCGTAGTTCACGTACACGAGCTCCGCCGTGACGTCGCCGTCGGGGGAATACGCGTTGAAGGTGGGGAGCTGGTCCGCCTGTCCGCTGGTGGGATCCTGCGACAGCGCCGGCTCGCGCAGGCTCGCGGCCCACGGCTCGGGGCTCAGCAGCTCCAGCGTCCGGGTCAGCGGGCGCGGCATCAGCGCCTCGAATTGCTCGATGCGGGCATTCAACCCCATGGCGCGGAACCGCGCCAGCAGCAGCTCCGCCACGTGACGGGAGCGATCCGTCCCGGCCTCGTGCGGCACCGCTGAGAGCGCCCGCACCAGCGCCCGCAGGGTGTCGCGGCTGGGAACGGCCCGGGCCTGCGCTTCCCGCCGGGACTGGGCCTCCACCTGGTCGTTGGGGAATCCCCGGATCGGCGCCGGCTGCTGCGCCTGAAGAGGAAGTGGGGCGAGGAGCACGACGGCGCAGAGTGCACGGAGCACGAGCGAAGCCTCGAATCGAGTCGGAGCAAATGTGTGCCCGAAACGCACGCGTGGCGAGGGAGGTCCCCCGCCACGCGGTGGTTGAGACGTGCCGTGCCAGGACCGGCTAGTTCACGGTGATGGATCCCGCCATTCCTGTCCCTACCCCTCCATGGATGGTGCAGTGATAGGTGTATGTGCCTGGCTGTGTGAGGCGGGCCTGGTACGTGCCGCTGGACTGCGTAATGGAATTGGTGGGGAGAGGGTTCGGTCCACCGTCCCAGGTTACGTTGTGGCTTGTCCCACCGGCCCAAGTGAACTTCACGAACGTGCCTGCCGATATCGACTTCGTCGCGGGGTTGAAAAAGTTGTTGGAGACCGAGACGTCTGCTACCGCCACGCCGGTGTCGGTGAACGCCACCGGTGACCCACTCAACCCGATGACCTTCGCCGTGTCGCTCGAGACGCCCACCGCCGCGCCGAATGTCCGCGTGACCGCTGCGATCCCCGACGCGTTGGTGGCCGGCGTCGTCGTGGATAGCGAGCCGCCGCCCAGGCCCAGTACCCAGGGCACCGTGAACCCCGGCTTGGGGTTCCCGTACGCGTCATGCACGATGACCGAGTGCGGCGTGGGGAGCGCCGTGCTGACCGGTCCCACCTGTGAATTCCCGCCATTGAGCGCCATCACGGTGGCATTCCCCGCCTCCCCGTTCTCGACGAACGTCACGGGCGACCCCTGGAGGCCGGCCACCGTCGCCAGCACCGAGCGGGGACCGGCGGTCTGGTCGAGGGTCAGGCTGGTGCCGACGAGCCCGTTTACATCAGTGGTACCCACGAGTTGGCTCAGAACGCCGCCTCCGCCCGTCACCGACCAGGTGACGGTCACTCCCGCGACGGTCTGGCTGTTCTGGTCCCGGACGACGACGGCGTAGGACACGGTGCTGAGGACGCTGTCGGTGTGGACGAGGGCACCGTTCGCCGCGATCTGCGTCGCGCCCTGGATCTGGGCGATATGATGGAATGTGGCCGGGGTAACCCCCGACACCGTGGCGGTGGCCGTCTGTGCGCCGGCTCCCGGCCCCAGCGTACGCGTGGCGGTCGCCTTGCCGTCCGCCCCGGTGGTGTTGCTGGCGGGCGTCACCGATCCGCCGCCGCTCGCTACGGCCCAGGTGACGGTGACGTTGGCCACGGGGCTTCCCGAGGCGTCCTTGACCGTCACCTCCAGGGCCACTCCCAGCTGCTGGCCGGCCGCCCCTACCTGGTTTTCACCCGCCGAGGCGACGATCTGGGAGGGATTGGTGTTGGGACCCGAACTCCCGCCGCCGCCGCAGCCCGCCGCCGCCCCGAGGACACAGAGCATTTGCCAACGACGACGCTTCACGAGGCACCTCCAGGTGTGTGAAGTAATCGAGATTGTACCATTTGCGGCCCATTGTTGCTACTTTAGGTGCGCCTTTCACAGCCATGGCGGATTCACACCAGGGGGGTGCGCCAGGGTGGCGACGGAGACATTTCGAGGTAGTGCCGGGGAGATCCTCCGGCAAGCGAGCGTAGCACTCGACGGCAAGCCGGTGACGCTCTGGGAGGTCACCGACGGGCCATCGTTGATTCCCCGAGCGTCAAGCGATCCCAGCCCGCGTCACCACTTCACCAACATGGACGTCGACCTCACCCTCAAGCGGTGGGGCGTCC
Organism: Gemmatimonadales bacterium; assembly: GCA_036523455.1. GTDB lineage: Bacteria > Gemmatimonadota > Gemmatimonadetes > Gemmatimonadales > GWC2-71-9 > DASTHG01. The sequence goes on along the minus strand of DATDED010000176.1, from coordinate 2,062 downwards.
CCGTACGGAACGGCAGCCGCTACGTCGGGTGTCGGCTGTCTTACGACGGGCCCTGGGTGATCGCACCCGTGCGCATGAGGCCCGCAGCTGGGCCGCCCTCGGGCAAGGAGCGCCGCAGCGCCGAGCGCCTCACGCTCGAGCTCGCCGGCCTGTGCCTCGGCCTCTCCGACCGCCGGGATGCGCCGACCATCGGGCAGCCGCCGGCCATCGCGATCGATCCGCTGAAGGACCTGCTCACCCTGCCGGCGGTGGTCGCGCACGAGGCGAAGAACCCCCTCTCCGGCGCGCGGGCGGGGCTGCAGCTGACCATGGAGTCGCTGGGACGCATGGAGGACCTGCCGGTGCCACGCCGGCTCGAGCTGCTGGAGGAGATGGGGGAGGTGCTGGAGGCGCTCAACCGGGCGCTCGACTTCCTGCAGGCGGTGCAGGATCGCGCCCGCGGGGCGATCCCGGGGCGCGAGCGGTTCGATGCCGTGCGTGTGGCCCGCTCGGTCGTGGCGCTGGAGGGACGGGTGCTGCGTCAGGTCGGGGTGGACATCGAGCTCGCCACCGTGCTCGAGACGGTCCACCTGAACGGCGATCCCAACCTGCTCTACGAGCTCCTGATCAACCTCGTCCGGAACGCGGTGGAGGCGTCGACCGAGCGGCGCGGTCCGATCACGCTGCGACTGGAGCGGGAAGGTGATACGTTCCGGGTCTCGGTCACCGACCGCGGCGTCGGGATCCCGGCCCACCTCGTGGACCGGGTGTTCGAGCCGGGGTTCACGACCAAGGCACCGGGGGAAGGGGGAGCCGGACTGACCGTGGTGCGCAAGGTCGCCCAGGAAGTGTTCGGCGGCACCGTCGCCGTGAAATCGACCGAAGGCGTTGGGACCACCTTCACCGTCTCGCTGCCCATTCCCCCGCAACGCGGCCCCGCGGCCCCGTTCTACAGCGCGGCGACCTAGGGAGACGCGTCCGAGCCAGCACCCCGCCGCACGCTCCCGGTCCATCCACCCATTCTCACCAGAGGTCGAAGTATGCGACGCTATCCACGCTCCATCATCGCGGCCGTCGCGGCCGTGATGACCGGCTCCGCCCTGGCCGGACAGCAGCTCCAGGTCGACACGGCGGGCGTGGGCGCCCTCCTCGACGCAGGGATGAACCGGTCGGAAGCGATGCGGAACCTGCAATACCTCACCGACGCGATCGGCCCGCGGCTCACCGGCTCGGCCGCGGCGCGGGCCGCGAACGAGTGGACGATGCGCCGCTTCCAGGACTACGGGCTGGCCGCTCATCTGGAGCAATGGAATTTCGGCGGGACCTGGACCCGTGGGCCGATGTGGGCGCGCCTCGTGAGCCCCCGCGCGCACGACCTCGTGGCGGCGAGCTGGGCCTGGTCGCCGGGGACCGGGGGGAAGGCGCTGCGCGGTCCGGTGGTCCGCGTCAACGCCGGTACTCCCGAGAGCCTGGCGGCGAACGCGGCCCGGGTGAAGGGGGCCTGGGTGATGCTCGCCCCCGCCGCGGCAGTGTGGAACAACGACGGGCCCCCGATGACGGCGGCCGACTCGCAGCAGCAGCGCGAGCGGTTCCGCACCCTGTTCGCCCAGCGTCAGGGTCTCGATTCGGCCGGCCGCGCCCGGCTGACGCAATTCCAGAACGACCTTCCTTTCCTTCTGAAGCGGATGGGCGCGCTGGGACAGCTCACCGATGCCGGGAAGGAGCAGGGCCTGCTGAACATGAGCGGCTCGCCCAACCGCATCTATCCGCTCCCCTACTTGGTCCTGGCCCACGAGGACTACGGGATGCTGGACCGCCTGATCGCGGCCGGAACGGTTCCGCAGATGGAAGCGAGCGTGACGAACACCATGACCACCGACTCCGTCCCGCAGTGGAACACCGTGGCGGAGATCAAGGGGAGCGAGCTGCCGGGGGAGGTCGTGATTGTCGGCGCGCACCTCGATTCCTGGGACCTGGGCACGGGGGCGTCGGACAATGGTACCGGGTCGATGGCGACGCTCGAGGCGGCGCGCATCATCGCGCGCTCCGGGTTGAAGCCGCGGCGCACCATCCGGTTCATTCT
>DATDED010000175.1:0-2870 GCA_036523455.1 Gemmatimonadales bacterium | reverse complement strand
GAGCTTGGGCACTCCCCCACCCAATGACGGCATGGCCCGCGTCTGGGCCGTGCTGATGCCGGTGGCGACGAACCCCGAGCCGCTCTCCAGCACCTCCACCATTTCGTCCGCCGTCTGGAACCGCTCCGTCTGCAGCTTGGCCATCATCTTCCGGATGACCTCGAACAGCTCGCGCTGCTCGTCGCTCTCCAGCACCGGGACGGGCATCTCCTCCATGATGTGCTTGTAGCCGATGGAGAAGGAGTCCTCGCCATCGTAGGGCACCAGGCCGGTGAGGCACTGGTAGGCCACCACGCCGAGCGAGTAGATGTCGCTGCGCCCGTCGAGCGGCTGGGCCCGCGCCTGCTCGGGGCTCATGTAGTGCGGCGTGCCGATGGACATGCCGGTGCCGGTGAGCTTCGAGCCGGTGCCGGCCTTGGCGATGCCGAAATCGGTGAGGAGCGCCTGGCCGTGCTCGTCGAACATGATGTTGTCAGGCTTGATGTCGCGGTGCACGACGCCCGAGCGGTGCGCGTAGGCGAGGGCGCGGCCCACCTGGATCAGGATCTGGCGGATTTCCATCGGCGGCAGCGCCCCGCGCACGGCGAGCAGCGCCGACAGCGGCTTGCCGCGCAAGAACTTCATCACGAAGAAGATCACCCGCCCCGATTTGCCGACGCGGTAGATCGGAATGATGTTCGGGTGCTCGAGCTTGGCGGAGGTGCGAGCCTCGCGCTGGAAGCGCTCGACGAACTCCCTGTCGAACGCGAGCGAGAACGGCAGGACCTTGATGGCGACCTCGCGGTCCAGCTGCTTCTCCGTGGCGCGGAACACGATCGCCATGCCCCCCCGCCCCAGCTCTTCCTTGATCTCGTATTCCTCTTCCAGCTCGGCGCGCACGAGATCGAGCTCGGACGGCTCCGCGGCGTCCGCGGAGGGGGGCCCGGGCGACGGCTTCACGACGGCATCGAGCGGCAACGTCGCGGAGAGGTCGGCGCCGCAGGTCTTGCAGAACTTGAAGGACTCTTCGTTCTGGGCGCCGCAATGCGGGCAGTAGATCACTACATCACATCTCCGGGGGGAACCGCGGAAACTTAGGGACCTGCGCGCGAACGTGTCAATTACGGCCCGGACACGACCTGCAGCGGCTCGCTGCGGCTCGCATGCCGGTCCGATCCCGGCATGCTCAAGGTGACGGTGAGGAGGTAGCTCCCGGGGGCGACGTCACGCAGGCTGACGCCGCGGTGCACGCGGGTGATTGGCCCGTCGGCCGGCGAGTCGAAGGCGAGCAGCACCGGCGGCCGGCGGCCGCCGAACAGGCCGCCGATCCGGCCCAGCAGCGAGCGGCCGCCCTGCCGCTCCAGCCGCACTTCGGTATGGTAGGATTCCCCGGCCGCGAGCCCGTAGATTTCGTAGTACAGCTCCGCCACGCTCCCCGACGGATACCGGCCCAGCGGATCGAGCAGCACCGTGTCGCGGGGCGGCAGCCACACCAGCCCGGCCCCCGCGCGGCCCACCACGACGTCGCTGGTCGCGAACGCGCGGCCGTCGAGCGCGGGCACCTCCAGCGTATCGCGCACCACCAGCTGCCCCGCCAGCCCGTCGGTGGACGTGACCAGCAGGCGGTAGCGGTAGCGTCCCGGGGCGAGCGGGAGACTCAGCCGGCCGCTCAGGAAGCTCGGCGCGCGCAGCGCCTGCCGCGACGTGAAGACGCGCACCGTGTCGAGCCGGGCGATCAGACTGTCGTGCGAGTCCGAGACGAGCAGCCGGAAGTGCAACGGATAGAGCACCCCCTCGCCGCCCGGCTCGGGACCGAGCCGCTCGGCCGGGATCGCGAACACCACGTGCAGCGCCTGTCCGCCGGCGGGCCCGGCGGGGGCCGGCGCGTCGCCGGCCGCGGTGGAGGGCGCCGCCTCGGAACCCGCCGTGCCCGCCCCGGCGATGAAATCGTGCACCACCACGTTCATCCGAACCGGGAAGCGCTGGGCGTAGGTGTCCGTCCTCGTGCCCGACGTGATCGTGCGCCGTCCGGCCGAGCGCTCGTCGGAGAGCGCCGTGCCGACCAGCGACCCGCCGCGCGCCACCCGCGCGTAGGTGCCGCCGAACTGCTCGCGCGACGCGTAGAGATCGATGACCTTCTGGTCCGGATGCCCCGCCGCCTGCACCGCGGCGCGGAAGCCCATCGCGTCCACCAGGCTCTCGACCAGCTTGAAGTCGGCGGCGTCGTCGCGCGCCACGAAATGGAAGACGACGTCGCCGCCCGGGCGATGGTACAGCCAGCTCTGGTTCGGCTGGATCTGCGCCAGGTCGGAGGGATAGGAGGCCCGCTCGTCCGGCTCGCCGTGTCGCAGGTAGATGATGCCGCGGTCGTCGAACACCACCTGCCCCGACCGGTACACCTCGGTGATGTCGTAGTGGCGATGCCGGCTCACCAGACGGAAGTTGCGCTCGGCATAGGACCAGCGGCGGTTGTGCTCGGCGAGCCGCCCGCCCACGTCACGGCCTTCGACGACGTCCCGGCGGTTCCAGAAGCGCCGCAGCCAGGCGGCGCGCGCGTCCGGATCGGGCTGCGCGTCGAACTCCTGCAGCTCCGCCGAATCCGCCAGGTAGGAGACATCCTGGCGGTACAGCGCCCGCGCGGGGGCGCTGGTCGCGGCCCGCGCGCCCGCGTAGTAGCTCGAGCCGCCCGCCGCGGTCTGGTTCGCGAAGAACTGGGTGCGGGCGAGCTCGAACAGGCCGATGCCGGAGTCGCCGCCCACCGCGAGGTAGGCGCGGAACGCGGCGAGGCCCGAGTCCGCTTCCCCGACCTCCCGTTCCACCCGCCCGCGGACCAGCTGCACGGCCGGGTTGGTTCCCGCCGGCGACGCCGCCGCGAGCCGCACCGCCTCCAG
>DATDED010000174.1:0-12377 GCA_036523455.1 Gemmatimonadales bacterium | reverse complement strand
CCGGTCACGACGACGGTCACGAACAACAGGTAGATCCACGCCGGGAGTCCGACCAGGATGTACTTGAAGAACGGCAATTGCGTCGTCGCGGCACCGAGCTGCGGGGCGAGCGGCGCCAGGACCAGATAGATGCCGAGCGCGAGGCCGAAGCTCACCTGGCCGGCCAGCTTCCACCGCGCCACGAGTCCCTGCGACTTCCCGCGCACGATCTTCAGGTAGTCGTCCAGGAATCCGATCGCGCCCATCCACAGCGTCGCCGCCACGGCGACGAGCACGTACCGCGTGTCGAGCCGAGCCCACAGGAGGGTCGGGATCACCGTAGCCAGGATGATGATGAGGCCGCCCATCGTCGGCGTCCCGCGCTTCCCCTGGTGCGCCGGCCCGTCGGCGCGGATGACCTGCCCCACGCCCCGCTCCCGCAACCGCCCGATCACCCACGGGCCGACCACGAACGCCAGGATCAGCGCCGTGACCGTCGCGCCGGCGGTCCGGAACGTGATGTAGATGAAGAGATTGAAGGCGATGTGATCCTTGGCGAGCGGCGTCAGCAGGTGATAGAGCACGGTGGTCGGGGTCTCCCTAGCTGAGATGGGGCAGCACCTGCTCCAGGGCGACGCCGCGCGACGCCTTGAGCAGCACGACCTCATTCCCCCGCAGCGCATCCCGGAGGCGCGGGCCCAGCGCCGCGGCATTCTCCGCGATGAGCAGCCGCTCTCCGAGCCGGGCGCGGTACGGCGCGAACGCGGCGGCGAATTCCCCGACCGCACCGACCAGTTGCGGCTCGCACCGCACGATGTCGGCCGCCGCCGCCGCGTGCAATCTCGCACTCTCGGGCCCAAGCTCCAACATCGTGCCCACCACGACCGCCAGGGGACGTCCTCGCGCCCGCGCGAGCTGCACCGCCGACTCCACCGCCCGCGCGAGCGAGCCCGGGTTGGCGTTGTACGTGTCGTCGATGATCGTGAGATCGCCCTGCCGCGACACCCGCCCCCGCCCGCCCGGAACCGCGACGCTCGCCAGCGCCGCCAGCGCCGCCTCCGCTTCGACCCCGGCCTCCCGCGCCACCGCCAGGGCGAGCATCGCGTTGTCGCCCTGGTGCAGCCCGAAGAGCGGAAGGGTGACTTCCCGGCCGCGCCAGCGGAGTACGCACCGCCCGTCCTCGTCCAGCCGGACCGAGTCGGCCCGCAGCTCGGCCGAGGGAGCGGAGCCCGCCACGATGGTGCGGGTGCGGCGCCGCGCCTCGCGCCCCAGCTCCGGAGGGTCGGTGCCGACCACCGCCAGGGGCACGCCGTCGAGCAGCGACAGCTTCTCGTGCAGTATGCCGGCCAGCGAGCCGAACCCCTCGACGTGGGCGAAGCCCACGGTGGTGATCACCGCGATCGTCGGCTCGATGACGGCGCGCAGCCGCGCGATCTCCCCGGGGACGCTGGCCCCGGCTTCGATGACCAGCGCCTGGGCGTCGTCGGGCGCGGCCAGGATCGTAAGCGGCACTCCGATCTCGTTGTTGAGATTGGCCGCGGTCGCGTGGACGCGATACCGGGGAGCGAGCGCCGCCGCCACCAGCTCCTTGGTGCTGGTCTTGCCGCTCGACCCGGTGATCGCCACCACCGGCGTGCCCGGCGCGAACGCCCGGCGTCGCGCACGTCCCAGGGCGCCGAGCGCCGCCAGCGGATCGTTTACCTCGAAATACGGCAGACCCGGCACCGGCGTGGTTCCCCGGCGCACCACCGCGGCTGCGGCTCCCCGGGCCCGAGCCTCGGCCAAGAAGTTGTGCGCGTCGAAACGCTCACCCTTCAGGGCCACGAACAGGTCCCCGGCGACGAGCGCCCGGGTGTCGGTGGAAATGTGCGGAAACTGCCCCTCCCCCGTTCCCTGGACGCCCAACGCCGCGGAGATCGATTGAGCAGTCCAGCGCATTCACTCCACCCCAATTGCGGATTGGGGATTGCGGATTGCGGATTTCCCGGGGCGCCGCACCTGGCCCCGAAGCACGATCTCCGCAACACCAATCCGCAATCCCAAATCCGCAATCCGCAATCCCTTCACGTCGCCCCCAGCGCCCGCACGACGTCCCGCTCGTCAAACGGCTGCTTCACGGTCCCGATCACCTGGTAGGTCTCGTGGCCCTTGCCCGCGAGCAGGAGCGTATCGCCGGACTGGGCGAGCGAGAGGGCCAGCGCGATCGCCTCTCGCCGGTCGGTGGCCCGGTGGTGCGGCCGCGCCGACATGCCCGCCTCCACGTCGTCCAGGATGCGCTCTGGATCCTCGGTCCGGGGATTGTCGGACGTGGCGACGGCGATGTCGGCGAGGCGGACCGCGATCTCCCCCATCGGGGCCCGCTTGCCGCGATCCCGGTCGCCTCCGGCACCGAACACGACGATGAGACGTCCCGCGGTCACGGGCCGCAGCGCCTCGAGCGCGCGCTCCAGGGCGTCCGGCGTGTGCGCATAGTCGCGCAACACGGTGCAGGGCCGCGTGGCGATCCGCTCCATGCGGCCCGGCACCTGCGGCGCGGCGCTCAGCCGCTCGGCGATGGTCTCGACGGGGAGGCCCATCCCCCACGCGACGGCCGCGACGCCCAGCGCGTTGACGACATTGAAGCGGCCGAGCAGCGGCAGCCGGACGGCGGCCGAGCCGAGCGGCGTCACCAGCTCGAAGCGCGATCCGAACCCGTCACTCGTGACCCGGCGGGCGGTGACCTCGGCCGTGTGCTCGCCGAAGGTGATGCGGCGGTGCGATCCACTGCGGCGCAGTCGTTGCCAGGCGGGGTCGTCGGTGTTGACGACCTCGAGGCCGTTGACGGCCAGACACTCGGCAAGCCGGGCCTTGGCGCGGAAGTAGTCGTCCAGGGTCGCGTGGTAATCGAGATGGTCGCGCGTCAGGTTGGTGAACACCGCGGCGCGGAACGCCAGCCCGTCCACCCGGCCCTGATCGAGGCTGTGGGACGACACCTCCATCGCCGCGCCGCGCGCGCCGCACGCCACGAGCGCGGCCAGGGTCGCCTGCAGGTCAATGGGCCCGGGAGTCGTGAGGTTCCCCGCTTCGCTCTCGACGACCGTGCCATCCGGGGCGAAGGCGCCGAGGGTGCCGATCGAGCCCGTCGGCTCGAGCGCGCCGAGGACGTGCCGGATCAGGGTGACCGTGGTCGTCTTGCCGTTGGTCCCCGTGACGCCGATGAGGTCGAGGCGCGCGGCCGGCCGATCGTACCAGGTCTCGGCGGCGACGGCCGCGGCCCGGCGCCCGTCCTTCACGATGATCTGGGGCAGCGGCTCGTCCAGAGGGTGCTCGACGAGCGCCGCCGCGGCTCCTGCCCGGGCGGCCGCCGCGACATAGCGATGCCCGTCCTCTACCGCCCCGCGCACGGCGCAGAACAACATTCCCGGTGCCAGGCGGCGCGTGTCCGCGGTCAGACCGGTGATCGCGGGCAACTCCGCGGCAGGCTCCCCCACGAGCAGCCCCCCGCGCCGCAGCGCGGCCACGATGTCCCCGAAGGTCGTCACGGGCGGGCCCGAGTGGGAGGGGCCGCGAACAGGGTCACGATGGACCCGGCGCGCGCGCTGGCCCCGGCCGCAGGCCAGGTATGCTCCGCGTTGCCCCAGCCGCGCAGCACCACGCGAAACCCGCGCCGGTGCAGCACACGCACCGCGTCGCGCAGCGGGCGGCCGCTCACGTCGGGCACGGTGCGATCCGCGCGAGCGGTGGCGGTGCCGGGGCGGTACGGCCAGGGGACGACGTAGGGGACGGCACCCTCTTCGTCCTCGAGCGGCTGCGGCGCCGCCGCGGGCGCGGCCGCGAGCCGCGCCTCGTTCAGGGTGACGGTGCGGGAGGCGAGCGCCTGCTCGATGAGCGACCGGGTGACGGGCGCGGCGGTCTGCGCGGAGAAGTAGCCTTTCTTCCGCGGATCGGGGTCGTCGATCTTCACCACGACCACGACCTGCGGCGCATCCGCCGGAAAGAGCGCCGCGAACGACGCCGTATACTCGTCGGGCGCGTACTTCCCGTGGACCACACGCCGGGCCGTGCCGGTCTTGGCCGCCAGCTCGAAGTGGGCGATCGTGGCGCCGCTGCCGGTGCCGCGCCGCACCACGCCCTGCAGGAATTCGCGCAGCTGCCTGGCGACCCGGGGCGAGACGACCCGGCGCACCGGCTCGGGACGATGGCGGTACAGCACGTCGCCATCGGGGTCGCGGATCTCGCGCACCAACGCGGGCGCGAGCAGTAACCCGTCGTTGGCGATCGCGGCATACGCCACCGCGATCTGGAGCGGCGTGACGGCCACTTCATATCCGATCGCGAGACTCACCTGGCTCGTCCCCGACCATTCCGAGGGCAGCCGCAGCCGTCCCGGCGACTCGGTGGGGAACTCGACGCCCGTGGGGGTGCCGAGACCGAAGTCGCGCAACATGGCGAACTGTTCCCGTGGCTTGAGGCGCTGGGCGAACTTCGCCACGGCGATGTTGCTGGAGACCGCGATGGCGTCGGCCAGCGTCAGCGACGGCAGGGGGTGCTCGTCCACCAGCACGGGCCGGCCCGGGAGCCGGTAGCGGCCCCCCTCGCCCGACACGTGGTCGCCGGGCGCCACGCGGCCCAGCGTGAGCAACGCCGCGGCCGCGAAGATCTTGGCGATCGAGCCGGGCTCGTAGGTCTCCGTGAACGCGCTGGGCGGCGTGCTGCCATCGCGCCGTAGTGACGCGACGGCGAGCAGCTCACCCGTTTTCGGATCGAGAATCACCACGTCCCCGCCGGCGGCGTCGGTCTCCCGTACCGCCTCCGACAGCGAGCGCTGCGCGATCTCCTGCAGCTCGGCGTCGAGGGTCAGCACGACGTCGGCGCCGGCCACAGGCGCGGCGATGAGCCGCGACGGCGACTCGTACTCGCGTCCCGCGCGGTCCTTGAGCACGACGGCGGCACCCGGCCGCCCCGCGAGCAGGCTGTCGAACCATCGCTCCAATCCCGACGCGCCGCCGCCGTCCGCGCCCACCGCGCCCACCACCGCCCTGGCGAAGGTGGGGGACGGGTAGAATCGCTTGAGCACCGGTTCCAGGTGCACGCCCCGCACGGTGCGGATGTGCTGGATCTCGACCGCGCTGAACGGGCCGCCGAAATAGGCGTATCGCTTCCGCAGCGTCGTGCGCAGGTCCTCTGCGGAAAGATGGAGCGCGGCGGCGATGGCTTTCCCGTCGCGCGCCGGATCGCGCAGCTCGTTCGGGGCGATGCCGACGTGGTAGTTCTCCTGCGTGAGCGCGATGGCGGTCCCGTCGCGGTCGTACAGACCGCCCCGGTGCGCGTCGAGCGTGAGTCGGACCGTGCGCTGCGCCCGCGCTTCCTCGCTGTAACGGCCGCCCTGGAGGATCTGCACCTGCCCCGCCCGCAGCACGACGGCGGCGAGACCCGCGAGCAGCGCCACCTCCAGCGCCTGGAGCCGAACCGCAGGCTTGGCCACGGCGCTAGGGAGCGAGGGGAGGAGGAATGCGGAAGATCTCGGAGTCCTTGGCCTCGCGCAGCCCGAGCCGCGCCGCGCGCGGGATCAGCTCATCACGACTCGAGGCGGCGCGGATGCGGCGCTGCAGATCGGCCGTGCGTCCCTGGAGCATGGTGCGCTGGCTCCGCGTCTCGTCCAGTGCGCGCGCCAGGCGGAAGCTCGCGGTCTGTCGCCAGATCACGAGCCACAGCGCCGTGCACACGGCCAGCAGCCAGAAGAAGAACATGTGGCGGCCCCTGAGCTTCATGGCACAGCCTCCACCGTCTGGAACGCCCGGAACCGGGCCGAGCGCGCCCGCGGGTTGGCCGCCACCTCGGCGGCGGCGACCGTGATCGCCTTGCGGGTAAGCACCACCCCGAGCGACCGACCCCGACAGGTGCACACGGGCTGGCGCGGCGGACAGATGCAGTCCCGGGCCCATTCGCGAAACGCCTGTTTCACCACGCGATCCTCGCCGGAGTGATAGCCGATCACCGCCAGGCGGCCGCCGGGAACGAGCGCGTCCCGGAACAGCGGCAGCGCCCGCGTCAGCTCTCCCAGCTCGTCGTTCACCGCGATCCGCACGGCCTGGAACAGGCGCGCGAACTCCGGCGCCCCGGCACGCCGTCCCAGCACCTCGCGGATCGCGTTGACGAGGTCGTCGCTCGTGCGGAACGGGGCCCGCAGGCGCCGCCGGATGATGGCGCGCGCCAGCGCGCGGGCGCGCGGCTCGTCGGCGCCCTCCGTGAACGCCTCGGCCAGCCGCTCGGCGGAGGCGCTGTTCAGGAAATCCGCGGCGCTCGCCCCCTGCCCCGGGGTCATCCGCATGTCGAGCGGCGCGCCCGGGCGGAACGTGAATCCGCGGCCCGCATCGTCGAGCTGAGGAGACGAGACGCCCAGATCGAGCAGAATACGGTCGGGGCGGAAGGCCATGACCGCGGCCGCCGCTTCGGGCGAGCCGAACGTCGCGGGCAGATAGGTGACGCCGTCGGCTCCGAGGCGGTCCCGGGCCGCGGCGAGCGCGGCCGGATCGCGGTCGATCGCGAGCACGCTGGCGCCCGCGGCGCGCAGCAACGCCGCATGGCCGCCGCCGCCGACGGTGGCGTCCACGGCGCGGGTGGCACCGACGGCCCAGTCGCGCACCGCGCCGGCGAGCACGGGCTCATGAGAGAAGGCCATAAAACGGACGGCCCCGCCTGAGCGGGCAGGCGGAGCCGGACACTTCGTCCCGCGAGGCGGGTTCAGGCGGGGCTGACGGGGCTCGAACCCGCGACCTCCGGTGTGACAGACCGGCACTCTAACCAGCTGAGCTACAGCCCCCGATGACGGAAGCTTTCAATATATCGGCGACTCGAGGACAATTCAACGCGTCAGAAATTCCGGCACTTGAACGCCTGCTTCACCTTCGGCATCTGCGTGGCGTACTGCATCAGGATGTTGCGCATCTGGATCGCGACGCTGGGCGCGATGGTGCCTCCCAAATCCAGCGCCTGCAGCGCACGCTGAATGCGATCGTTGATGTTCTTCGCCTGATCGCAGCTCTTGCTCTTCACCATGATGCCGTAGGGCGCGCCGAGCGTGAGCGTGGACGCGATGCCGAACCAGAAGCTCCCCTGCCGCCGGATCGCCTGTCGCGCCCCACCGGTGTCGGTGGCCGAACGCGGGGTGAGTGACGTGAGCAGCTGATCGAGCCAGGTGTACGCCGGGTCATAGGCGCCCGCCTGGGCGAGCTTCGAGCCACCCGACAGCCCGACCACGGCGGTCGCGAGCCGCAGCCCGGAATCGGGCGACGCGTAGCCCGCGGCCAGATACTGGCGGGCGGGATCCACCTTCGCGATGAACGGCGCCCGCAGCCGGGCCAGGCACGTCGTGTCGTTGCGCCGCTGGCACGGGCCCGCGATCGCAGTATCCCACACCGCCGCATCGACGATCGTCTTGGCGATCAGCACGCCGGTCGAGATATCGCCGGGGTCCTGCGTCAGCGCCTTCCGATAGTAGAAGACGGCGGAGTCCCCCTTCCCCGCCATCTGGAACGCTCCGCCGAGCTGCTTCGCCCAGGCTGCCGACGTCGGAAAGTGCGCCACGGCGGCGTGGGCCCACCACAACATTGCCTGCGTGTCCGAAGCGGCCTGGGCATTCGCGAGCGCGAGCTTCAGCGTGGTCGTGTCGGCGAGCTTGGTCGAGTCCGCCGTGGCCTCGTCCTTCAGAATCCCCAGCGTGCAGGCGTAGAGGCCGCCCTCGATGCAGGCGCGCTTGCGCAGGTCACGGAACTGCTGGTCGCCCGGCAGGGACTTGAGTCCCTCGCTGAGCAGTGTATCGGCCGAAGCGAACGCCTTGTGCTGCAGCATCTGCTGCGCCAGCGCCAGGCGGAGCGTCTTGTCGGTCGGGTTGAACGACAGCATCGAGCGGAACGCCAGGATCGCGCCGGACGTGTCGCCCTTCACGAGCAGCTTGCTCGCGATCGTGCTCCAGGCCGTGGTATTGCTGGAGTCGCCCCGCAGCGCCCGTCGCGACGCCTCAATGACGCTGTCGACCGGCGCGTGCTGTACCTCGCGAATGGTCGCGACGCAGAGATGCGCCGAGGCGAGATCCGGCTCGATCTGCAGCGCCTTGGCGGCTTCCCCGAGCGCCCGCTCGAGCGAGTTGCGGCTACGCTGATCGTTGCAGTTCCGCGCGTTCTCGGCCGCGCGGATGATGGCGTTCGTGCGCTGCGCAATCGCCTCTCCCAACACCACCGGTGTCGCGCCACTGAGGGAGAACGTCGCCGCGAAGCCGGATGCACCGGAGACGATGTGGACGCGCGCGGCGTACTGGCCCCCCGCGCGCTCGATACTGCCCGTGGTGTAACTGTTGATGCCCAGGGCGCGAGCCAGCTGGCCGGCCTGGACGTCGCTCATGAGCCCGTCGCAGGGGAACCCGGACTGCGTCAGCGCCTCGCAGATCTTCGTCTTGGCGATGACCTGGGCCTTGTACCGCGCCAGCTGCACCAGGCGCGCGCGGGCCGCGTCCATCGTCGCGATGCTCGCCGCGGAATCCATCGGGGAGGCCGACAAAGCCAGCACCAGCAGTTTCTCAGTCGGCTGCTGGACGGCGAGCTGCGCCTGCGCGCCGACGGCCACCCCGAGGGTGAGCACGGCGAATACCCGGAACGCTCTCACGCGGTCAGACCTCCGTTGCACTTTGGTACCCCGAATGGGCGAAGAGGGATTCGAACCCCCGGCATCCTGCGTGTAAGGCAGGCGCTCTGAACCGCTGAGCTATTCGCCCGTCCACGCGAGTCGTTAGAGGGCCAGTCCGGCCGGGAAGCAGACACAGTAGCCCAACACGAGCAGGATCGGTGCCGCCGTGGTGGAGCCGCGGGCGAGCAGCCAGTAGCCCAGCGTCACGCACACGACGGCGGCGCCCAGCAGTGCGTAGTTCCGGGGGCCGTAGCGCAGGCGTGAACGGACCATGCTCGGTTCGGGCATAAGGCCGCATTCTACCCCGTAATCCGAGTACCGTCAAGCAGTTACCGGACGGATCACGATCCGGGACGAGGCGGCTCCTGGCCCGCCTCGACCTGGGCGAGGATCTCCTGACAGCGACGGCCCCAGGGGTTGAACTTGTTCGCCTTGAAGCCCTCGTCCCAGGTGCGGCGCGCCTCGTCGCGGTTCCCCGCGAACCACTGCGCTCGCCCCAGCTCGTAGTACGCCTCGATGAGATTGGGTCCGAGCTTGAGCGTCTTCTGAAAGAAGGTCTGCGCGTCCTCGTACATCTCGCGGCTGAGGTAGACCAAGCCCAGGTAGAAGTGGGCGTACAACGTCGCCTTCTTGTCGTTGTCGAGCCGGATCGCCTTGGAGAGATGCTCGATCGCCTCGCCGAAGATCCGCTTCTTGAGACAGATGTACCCGACGTTGATGCGCGCGAGCGAGTTGGCCGGCTCCTTCATCAGGACCTTCTGGAACGTCGAGAGCGCGTCGTCATAGTCGCCGTGCAGCATCTGCGCCCAGCCGAGCAGCGACTCGGCCTGAGTCTCCCCTGGCGAGAGCTGCAGCGCCCGCTGCAGCGCCTGGATCGCGCCGTCGTGGTCGCCCAGCGCGATGAGGCTCCAGCCTTTCTCGATGTAGGTCGAGGCACCGATGTGGTCCGCCTTGACCGCCGGACGTACGCCCGTGAAATCGGGCGCCGCCGCCTCCGCGCTCGACGCCGCCTGCAGCTGCTTGTACTTGTCGACGAGGACGCGGATGTCCTCCTTGAGCTGCGTCGTCTCGGCGAGCAGGCCGTCCACGTGCTTGAAGAACCCGATGATCTCCCGCTTCACCGCTTCCCGCTCGACCGGCGTGCCCGCGGCCTCCAGCCGCTGGGCGATGGCATCGTACTCCGAGCGCAGCGCCGTGATCGGTGAGTCCGGCATCACGCCTGTCCCTCCAGGGCGGCGGTGAGCGCCAGTTTTTCCTTGGAGCCGAGCAGCTTGCCCGTGTTGAGCACGATGATGGTGCCCCTGTCCCGCCCCACGAGCCCCGTGATGTAGTCGGCGGCGAGCCCCTGGACGATCGGGGGCGGCGTGGTCACGTCGGCCGCGCCGACCTGCAGCACCTCGGTCACGGCGTCCACCACCATGCCGATCCGCCCGCCCTCCAGGTCGAGCACGACGATCCGGGTCTCATCCTTGAGCGGGGCCGCGACCCCCAGTCGCTTGCGGAGATCGATCACGGCCACGGGTCCGCCCTGATACTGCAGGACCCCCTCCAGGAACTCCGGCGCCTTGGGCAGCCGCGCCGGCGCCTCGTAGCGCAGGATGCGCTCCACCTGAAAGATGTTGAAGGCGAATTCCTGCCCCGCCACCCGGAAGGTGACGAGCTGTACTTCGTCGCCGGTCCTCGTCGTGGTCGTCATCCGATCCGCTCCCCCAGCGCGTCGAGATCGAGAATCGGTACCAGGCCGTCGCCGCGGGGCGCTACTCCCACGGCCCAGGGCAGGGATTCGTCGTCGGGCAGCGGCAGCGCCGCCACGCGCACGACTTCATCCGCGTCGTCCACTTCGAACGCCACGAGCCGGCCCGCCAGCTCCAGCAGGACCGCGGCGCGGCCCCGCTCGGGCGGCGGCGCCCGCAATCCCAGCAACGCCCCGAGATGCACCAGCGGCACGAGCCGGCCGCGCAGCGGCGTCAGTCCCCGGACCGCCGCGTCGGAATGGGGGACGTCGAGCACCTCGGTCAGATCGGCCACCTCGACCACCCGCTCGAGCGGCAACCCGTAGGCCCGCCGCTCGGCGCGGACCAGCAGGAATCCGACGCTCACGCGCCGGCTCCGCGGCCGCCGCGGCGCGCCAGCTCGATCCCGACCCGTTCCGCCATCTGCGCCAGCGGCACGACCGCATCCACCCCGCCCGCCTGCACCGCCGCCATCGGCATGCCGGCGATCACGGCCGATTCCCGGTCCTGGGCGAATCCGCACCCGCCGGCGTCGTGGATCGCCCGCAATCCCTCGGCCCCGTCCTTCCCCATCCCCGTCAGCACGACGCCGACGGCGCGAGGGCCGAACAGCTGCGCCACGGACCGGAATAGCGGGTCGGCGGCGGGCCGCACCCCCCACACCGGGGGCCCCTGGTCGAGCGCGATCACGGGCCCATCGTCCGCCGGCATCACCCGCATATGATAATCGCCCGGCGCAACGTACGCCGTATCCGCGACGAGCGGGGCACCCGCATCCGCCTCCACCACGCGCAGCACGCTCATGGTGGAGAGCCGCTCGGCGAGGCTGCGCGTGAATCGCGGCGGCATGTGCTGTACCACGAGCACCGCCGCGCGCTGCCCCGCCGCCAGGCGCGGGATGACCTCGGCCAGCGCGCGCGGGCCTCCGGTGGAAGCCGCGATCGCTACGGCGAGCTGGGCGCGCTGCTCCAGCGCCAGCGCCGGCGCGCGCCGGGCGGCGACGGGCGGGCGCGCGAGCACCGGGAGCCGCGACACGTCGGCGGCGAGCGCCGCGTGCACGGCCGCGATCAGCCGCGGCCCCATGCCGAGGAAGGCCTCGCGGGTGGCGTCGACCGGCTTGGCGACGATTTCCACGGCGCCCAGCTCGAGCGCCCGGATCGCCGCCTCCGTGCCCGGCCCGGCGTGGGCGCTCACCACCACGATCGGCCGCGGCGTCTCCGACATGATGTATCCGATCGCGCCGAGCCCGTCGAGCTCGGGCATCTCGAGATCCATCGTCACGACGTCGGGCTGCAGCTGGTGCACCTTGCGCAGGGCGTCGAAGCCGTCGCGCGCGGTGCCGACGACGCGGAACGGCCCGCCCTCCGCCTCCCCGCCCAAGACGTCGCTCAGGACCCGCCGCATCAGCGCGCTGTCGTCCACCACCAGCACGGACGGGCGCCGCTCAGAAGGCGACTTCATCGCCTCCCACCGTGCGGCTCAGGACCCGCCCGTCCGAGGTGTAGAACCGCACCGAGCGCCCACGCTCGCCGCCCACCGCTTCCCCGACGATCGGAATCGCCGCATCGCGCAGCGCCGCCCGCGCGGCGGCGACGTTGCGCTCGCCCATCTGCACCGTGCCCGGCGTCATCAGCTGGGCGAACATGCTGGCCCCGCCCGCGAGCTTGGCGGCCAGGCGGTTCCGCTCGGCGCCCGCCGCGACGAGCCGGGTGACCAGGAACGGGACCGCGGTCTCCGGGAACTTCGCCGGATTCGCCTGGTCGCGCGCCAGGCTGCGCGACGGCAACAGAATGTGGGCCATCCCCCCCACCCGCGCGCGCGCGTCGTGCAGCATGATGGCGACGCAGGAGCCGAGCCCCAGCGTGATCAGCACGCCGTCGCGCAGCACCGCCCACTCCGCCACGCGGACGAACTGCTCCCGGCCGTCGTCGGTCACGCCGGCCTCCGGTAGATGCGCTCGCGGGCGTTTTCCAGGTGCAGCATCTCCCGCGCCGGGCCCAGGAG
>DATDED010000173.1:0-12400 GCA_036523455.1 Gemmatimonadales bacterium | reverse complement strand
CGGTCAGGCTGGCCCGGACCAGAGCGGCGCCGGCGTTGTGCAATTGGAGCGTGAGATAGAGCAGCCACACGCCCACCACGCGCAGCAGCAGACTCGCGTGGATGTGTGCGCGCGAAAACAGGATGACGGAGAACAGCGCCGAAACGAGCAGGGCCAGCTGGCTGCGCACCAGCCGAAACTGGATCACCTGCCGCCTGGTGAGCGGGGCGGTGAACAGGAAGTCGGTTTCCGCGAGCTGGAAGGTGAACGGCGTTTCGGCGCTGCCGAACGCCCAGGTCAGCAGCACGACGACCAGCAGTCCCGCGACGGCGAACACCTCGCCCAGATGCCAGCTCGCCGGGATCGAGCCGTCGTAGGGGCGGGCGCCGCTGCCACCGGGACGCACGATCAGCCAGTAGAAATACAGCAGGCCGATGCAGAATCCGATCAGGTATTTCGGCTGCCGCAGCCGCTCGATGCGCCGCCGCATCGAGTTCACGAAGCTGCGCTGCGAGAGGTAGAGCGCCGCCCCGATCATCCTCGACCACCTCCACCACCTCCATATCCTCCATCACCTCCCGTCAGGGCGAGGAACACATCCTCGAGACTCTTGCCGGCGAGATCGGGACGGCCGGCGAGGATCTCCGCCATGGTGCCGATCGCCACCGTGCGGCCCCGTTGCAGGATCAGGACGCGGGTGCAGATCTCCTCGACCAGGTGCAGCAGGTGGGAGGAGAGCAGCACCGCGGCGCCCTGACGGGCGCGCTCCACGATCGTCTGCTTCATGCGCCGGATCCCCGCGGGGTCGAGCCCGGTGAGCGGCTCGTCGAACAGCAGCACGGTGGGGTCGTGCAGCAGCCCGCAGGCGATCACGAGCTTCTGCCGCATGCCGCGCGACAGCTCGGCGGGCAGCACCCGCGCCTTGTCCGACAGCTCGAGCTCCGCCAGCAGGGCAGGGAGGCGGCGATCCACGTCGGGGACGCCGTACAGCCGGGCGGTGAAGCGCAGGTGCTCCTCGACGGTGAGGTAGTCGAACAGATGGGGCTCGTCGGGCATGAAGGCGAGCTGGCGCTTGGCGGCGACCGGCTCCCGCTCCAGGTCGTGGCTGCCGATCCGGATGGTGCCCCGGGTGGGCCGGACGATGCCCACCAGACTGCGCAGCGTGGTGGTCTTGCCGGCGCCATTGGGACCGACCAGCCCCAGGACCTCCCCCGGGGAGACGGAGAACGAAAGGTCGTCCACGGCCACGAGCTCGCCGTAGAGCTTGGTGAGGCTCTCGACCTGGATCATGGGGGGACAAGATACGGGGGAGTGGGGAGCGGGGAGTGGTCGCAGGCGGTGCGCGAAGCCCCTTGCGGCGGGCTGTATCAGATTAGTATGTTAACTGTGAATATGCTAACCAAACCCACCTCCTCCATCACCTCCACCAACCTCCACCGTCCTCCACCGCCCTCCACCATCCTGCCATGACCGACCGCTCCGAACTTGCCTTGCAGCTCGCCGACGCCCTGGCAGCGGCGTACGCTGAGCTGCAGCGCGCCGGGGACCGGGCGTTCCGGAGCTACGGGCTGGGGCACCGGGCGCACGTGGCGCTGGCGGCCGTGGACCAAGCCGGGCCCGACGGGGCGCGGCCCCGCGACATCGCGGCGCAGCTCGGCGTCTCCCGCCCCGCGGCGACCACCTTCATGCAGCGGCTCGAGGCCAAGGGACTGGTCGAGTCCACGCCCGATCCCGACGACGACCGTGGGGTACGTGTGACGCTCACGCGGCGCGGGCTGGATGTGCTGCTGCGGGTCGGGCAGCTGGAGCGCCGCCTCGCCGCCCGGACCATCGAGGGGATCCCGGCGAGCACGATCCAGCGCGCCGTGCACCTGCTGGAGGACTACCGGAGACGGCTGCAGGGAAGGCATCTGGAGGTCATCCGGTGAAGGGGATGAGGGACGAGGGACGGGGGACGACCGGCACTGGCCAACGTATCTTTATTGAGTGGATAAGTGAGAGAAACGACTTGAGGCTGAAAGTTGTACTCACCCTTTCCACAGGCACTTAGTAGCGGAGGGAGAGCGGCCCGATCCCCGCTCGACCAAGGAGCACGCGGGGTCCACGAGTGCGTGAGTTATCCACATCGCGCCCTCCTTGAAATTGTGTGGATAACTTCGACACTCGATTAGGGGAGGCCAGGTTTGATCCGCCGTACCAAGATCGTCGCCACGCTGGGCCCGGCGACGGCACAGCCCTCCAGGCTCACGGAGCTGCTCGATGCCGGCGCCAACGTCATCCGCATCAACGCCTCACATGGCACCCCGGAGCTGCGGGCCAGCTGGCTCGCCATGGTGCGCGAGGTGGCGGCGGACCGGGAGCAGCCGGTGGCCATCCTGGTGGATCTCCAGGGGCCCCGCATCCGCGTGGGTGACCTGCCGGCGCCGCGCATGCTCGAGCCCGGCCAGGAAGTGGTGCTGTCTCCCGAGGAGGTGGCGAAGGGGGACGAGCTGCCGACGACCTACGACGATCTCGCGCGCGACGCCCGCGTGGGAGCGAAAATCCTCCTTAACGACGGACTGTTCGCGCTCGAGGTGACCCGCATCGCGATGCCGCGCGTCGTGGCGCGTGTGATCGACGGGGGCGAGCTGACGTCGCACAAGGGACTGAACCTGCCGGGGCTCACGGTGAGCGCGCCCCCCCTGACCGACAAGGACAAGGACGACGTGGTGGCGGCGGTGGCGGGCGGGGCCGATTACGTGGCGCTCTCGTTCGTGCGCCGCGCCGAGGACCTGCAGGCGCTGCGCGCGCTGGTGCCCCCCGGGATGAAGCTCGTGGCCAAGATCGAGAAGGCCGCCGCCCTCGACGACCTGGCGCGCATCCTCGTCGCCGCCGACGCGGTGATGGTGGCGCGCGGCGATCTCGGCGTGGAGCTCCCGTTCGAGACCGTGCCGCTGGTGCAGAAGCGGCTGATCCGCGAGGCGAACCGCGCCGGCCGGCCGGTGATCACCGCGACGCAGATGCTCGAGTCCATGATCCACGCGCCGCGGCCGACGCGCGCCGAGGCCTCCGATGTGGCGAACGCCATCCTCGACGGCACCGACGCGGTCATGCTGTCGGCCGAGACGGCGACGGGGGACTACCCGCTCGAGTCGGTGGCGGCGATGGACCGGATCATCCGCGAGATGGAGCGCGCGCCGCTCCAGGGCCGGGACGAACGGCGCGGCGCGATCGCGCCCGGCGTGCTGGTCGAGGACGCCATCGCGCAGGGGACCGCCGCGGTGGCGCGGATGCTGTCCACACCGCTCATCGTGACGCTCACCCAGGGCGGCTTCACCGCCCGCAAGGTGGCCGCGGTGCGTCCCCCGGTGCCGATCGTCGCGATCACCACGGTGCCCGCCACCTATCGCCAGCTGGCGCTGGTGTGGGGCGTGATCCCGGTGCTGGTGGACCGCGTGCCCGGGTACGACGCGATGCTCGCGGTGGTGCGCGACGTGCTCATGAAGCGCGACCTCGCCAGGGCCGGCGACCGGATCGTGGTGACGGCCGGCCTGCCGTGGGAGGTGTCGGGCAGCACCAACCTGATCAAGGTCGAGGTGGTCTGAGCGTGCGGCTCGTGCTGCTCGGCACCGGCACGTCCTACGGGGTGCCGCAGGTGGGGTGCGGCTGCGCCACCTGCACCTCGCCGGACCCGCGCGACCGCCGCACGCGCACCGCCGCGGTGATCGACGCCGGCGGACGCCGGCTGCTGATCGATACGCCCCCCGAGCTGCGGCTGCAGCTCACGGGAGCGGGGATCGACGGGGTGGACGCGGTGCTGTTCACGCACGCGCACGCCGACCACGTCCACGGCATCGACGACCTGCGCGCCATCTCGATGCGGCGCGAGACCGCCGGCGGTGGGCGCCTTCCGGTGTACGGCCCGCCCGACGCGCTGGCCGAGCTGGCCCGGCGCTTCAATTACATCTTCGACGACGCCGTGCGCCCGCCCGCCGGCACCACCAAGCCGCAGCTCACCGCCGTGCCGCTGGCCGCGGGTGAGGAGGCGAGCGTGGCCGGGGTGCCGGTGCTGCCGCTCGCCCTGCCGCACGGCGACCTGGTGGTGTACGGCTACCGCGTCGGGCCGATCGCCTACCTCACCGACGCGAAGGCGGTGCCCGAGGCCGTGCGCGCCCGGCTCGCGGGCGTCGAGGTCCTGGTCCTCAATGCGCTGCTGTCGCGGCCCCATCCCCTGCACCTCTCGATCCCCGAGGCGGTGGCGACGGCGCAGGCGATCGGCGCCCGCCGCACGCTGCTCACGCACCTGACCCACGAGCGGCGGCACGCGGACCTGGCCGCCTCGCTGCCGCCCGGGATCGAGCCGGGCTACGACGGGCAGGTTGTGGACACGGCGGACCGCTGATGCGGGCCGCGCGCGGGTGGCATCAGTCGTTCTGGGGCGTGGTCAAGCGCACGATCGAAGGCGCGTACGAAGACAACCTGCCCTTTCTCGCGAGCGCCCTGTCGTTCGACGTCATCCTCACCGCCATTCCGTTCCTCGTCGTGCTGCTCGGCGCGGTGGGAACCCTGGTGCAGCATCAGGTCACCACCCAGCAGGTGGACCTGGCGGAGCTGCTGCGCCGGTTCATGCCCGCCGGGGGCGGCGCCGGCGCCGACGCGGTCCAGAACGTCGAACGGATCCTCGGGCAGATCGTCTCGAGCCGCGGACAGCTGACGCTCGTGGGCCTGCCGCTGTTCCTGTACTTCTCCACGCGCCTCTTCGGCGGCCTCCGCGCCGCGTTGAACGAAGTGTTCGACACGGAGGAACGGCGCTCCTGGCAGGTCGGCAAGCTCATCGACCTCGCGCTGGTGCTGCTGACGGGCATGTTGTTGCTGATGTCGGCGCTGCTGCCCGCGATCGAGGCGCGCACCACCGGCATGATGCCGGAAGGCGACAACTTCCTGCTCGAGTGGCTGTACCGGCTGAGCCTCGAGATCGTCGCGTTCGGCTTCAGCACCGTGCTGTTCCTCGCGGTCTTCAAGGTGCTCCCGAGCCGCCGCATCGCCTGGCGCACGGCCTTCGTCGCCGCGGTGTTCTGCGCGCTGGCCTTCGAGCTGGCCAAGCGGCTCTACGCCCTCTACGTGTCCCACTTTGTCACGCTGGACCGGCTGGCGTCGAACGCCAACGCGGGCGCCTTTCTCCTGCTGATCCTGTGGATCTACTACACGAACTTCGTGCTCCTCATCGGCGGCGAGATCGCCGAGGCGTACGACCTGGCGCGCATGCGGCGCACGCAGCGGGTGCAGCTGGGATGACGGCGCCGCCGATCGACCTGCGCAGCGACACGGTCACCCGGCCCTGCGACGGAATGCGCCGGGCCATGGCCGCGGCCGAGGTGGGCGACGACGTGCTGGACGGCGACCCCACCACGCGCCGGCTGGAGCGCGCCACCGCCGAGCTGCTCGGCATGGAGGACGCGCTGTTCTTCCCGTCGGGCACGCAGGCGAACCAGACTGGGATCGGACTGTGCACGCGGCCCGGGACCGAGCTGGTGCTGGAGGCGAACGCGCACCTGGTCAACTACGAGCATGCCGGAGTGGCGGCGCTGTGGGGGGTGCAGATCCGCCCGGTCGCCGCTCCTGACGGCCGTCTCACCGCCTCCCTGGTGCGCCAGGCGCTGCGGTCTGCCTCGCCGCACCTGCCGCGGGTGTCCGCGGTGGCGGTGGAGAACACGCACAACTTCGCGGGTGGCCGGGTCTTGCCTTTGGAAGAGATGGCCGCCATTGTGGCGGCGGCGCAGCAGGCGGGGTTGGCCGTCCACCTCGATGGCGCCCGGCTGTGGAATGCGGCAGCGGCGCTGGGGGTCGCACCGGCACGGGTCGTGCGGGGGGCGACTACAGTTATGGTGAGCTATTCGAAGGGGTTGGGGTGTCCCGTGGGGTCCTGCCTGGTGTTCGCGCGCGAGCGCCGGGCCGAGGCCTGGGAGATCCGCAAGCGCCTGGGGGGTGGGATGCGCCAGTCCGGCATTCTTGCGGCGGCCGGGCTGTACGCGCTCGAGCACCACCTCCCGGAGATCGCGCGGGACCACGAGCACGCGCGCCTGCTGGCCGACCGGCTCGGGGGTCTGCTGGCCGTCCGCGTTCCCGGACCGGAGACCAACATCGTCATGATCGACCTCACGCGGGAAGGCGACGACGCCGAGCGCGTCGCACCGCGGCTCGCCGCCGCCGGACTGCTCCTCTCACCCTACGGTCCCCGGAGGTTGAGGGCGGTGACGCACCGCGATGTCGGAGCCGCCGATATCGGGCGTGCCGCCGGGATTCTGCGATCGGTGCTCGGATGACCGACAGCAATACGCCACCGCCGTTCGCCCCGCCCCCGGAGAGCGGGGGAGGGAGCCGCCCCTCCGAGCTGCACATTCATTTGCAGCGCGTCCTTCCCGTGGCGCAGTCGGTGTTGTGGCACCCGACGTCGCCGGCCGTGGGCGTGCGCCGTCAGCCCAGCGGTGTGTACCCGGTGTTCTTCGATCAGAAGGCCATCGCGGCCGTGCAGGTGCACTACGAGACGGCGGGGCGGCAGGGGATGATGGGCTTCCTGGTGGGCGATCTGTTCGAGTGTCCCACCTCGCACGTGCGCTACGTCGTGATCGACTCGACGATCCGGCTGAACCAGGCCGTGTACGGCGACAAGACGCTGGTGATCGTGTCGCGGCTGTGGGAGCGGATTCAGGACGAGCTGCGCAAGACCGAGGGCCACCTGATCGGCTGGTACCACAGCCATCCGCCGCTCGGCGTGGAGCTCGCCCCGGGCGACGTGGAGACCCACCTGCAGTACTTCAAGCGCCCGTGGCACGTGGCGCTGGTGCTGGGAACCGAGCACGAGGGGCCGGTGGGGGGGCTGTTCCGGCCGCGGCCGGGCGAGACCTCGGTCTCCATGCCGTTCTACGAGCTGATCGAGAGCGACGAAGGCTTCGCGGGCGGGAAGAAGCGCTCGATCCTCCCGTGGATCAACCTGCTCACCGACGATCCCGCCGTGGTGTACGCCGAGGCGCATGGGGAGGGCGCGCCACCGCCGTCCGCTGCCGCGCCGGTGGCCGCCGGGCCGACGTTGCAGGTCGTCCGGCCGCCCGCGATCAAGTCGGGTCCCGTCCGCGCCGTGCCGGCGGCCCCGCCGTCCGCGCGGACACCGACGCCGCCGCCGGCTCCGGGGACCGCGCCGCGCCCGGGTCTCGCCGCCCGCGTGACTCCCCGGCCGGGCGCGCCGCTGTCGCCGGCGTCCGGGGAAGTGCCGGCGGCGCCCGCGCCGGCCGCTCAGGCACGGTCGTTCACACCGGCGCGCCCGGCCCCCGCGGCGGTCGGTCAACCACCGGCTGCGGGAAATGGGCCGGGCGGACCGCGTGATACCCAGATGAAGCCGCCGCCCAACGCGCTCTCCGACCTGCCGCTGCTCGCGGCGGGCGGATACGACATCGGCGAAACGGATGCGCGCGAGTCCAATCCGGACGTGGTGACGCCCCGCTCGCGCGAGACGGCGCCGGTCAAGCCGCCGCCGCCCCGGCCGCCGCGTAGCGCCCAGCCGTCGCGGGTCTTCGCGCCGGCGCTGGCTCCGCGCAAGAGCGACGGCCATCCCGGGCTGGTCGCCTTCATCATCCTGTTGCTGCTGGGCGGCGGCGGGTTCGCGGGCTGGTACTTCCTGATGCGCAAGCCGGCGGAGACCGCAACGTCGGCGGGCACCTCGACGGTCGCGACGACGCCGGCTCCGCCCGCGACCACCCCCGCGTCCCCGGGCACGCCGCCGGGTCCGCCCCCGGTGGATTCCGCCCTGCTGCGCTTCGAGCGGGTGTCCGATTCGGTGACCGCCATCGTGGGCGCCTACGAGACGAGCATGCGGCAGTTCGACGCGAAGCGGGGGAATTGTCAGGCACTGTCGCAGGCGCTCGTCGCGGTAGAGGACGCCTGGACCGACTACAACGTCGGCAAGCGGAAGGCCGGCAGCCTCGATGCCGCGCACGCCACGCGCGACCAGTCGCTCTACGCGGCGGTGGATTCGGTGGAGCGGTCGTTCGACCGGTCGGGATGCCAGCGGCCGTGAACAAGAGAAAAGGATCTCTTTCAGCGCTCTTGTTTCTCGTCGTCGCGCCGAGTCTCGTGGGCGCTCAGGGACAGCCCTTGCGAAAGACCGACCTCATCCGGCTGCTCACCGATTCGTCGCTGAGTCCGGCGCAGGTCGCCGTGCAGGTCGGGAAGAGCTGTCTCGCCTTCACCCCGACGGCGCGCGACCGCGCCAATCTCGTGGCCCTGGGCGCGGACTCCGGGGTCATGGCCCGCATCGACGACTGCACCCGCGCCCGCGCGGCCGCGGTGCGCCCTCCCGCCGCTGCTCCCACGCCCGCCGCGCCGCCCCCCGTCACGCCGGCACCCGAGCTGACGGCTCCGCCGCGACTCCTGGCTGTGCCACTCGTCAGCCGAGTCGAGGCCGCGGTGGGCGATACGGCGCTCGTGGGCGTGGCGCTGAAGCGCGGCACCGACCCGGTGGCCGGCGCGCGCATGGTGCTGCTCGGGTCGGCGCGCTTGGCCGGGGACGCCGCCGGAGGAGCGGACGCCGCGGCGGTGACCGACGCGCGCGGCCTGGCGCAGTTCCGGTTCCCGGCGGGCAACCAGGCGGGGACGTACCTGCTGGGCGTGAAGGTGGACGGCGTGTTGCTCGCCGCGCCGGTCGAGGTGCAGCTGACGGTCGTCGCACCCGCGCCGCCGGTACCGGCGCCGGAGCGCACCGGGTTCGTGCTCGGCATGGCGCAGCGCGGGCGGGTGGGCGAAGCGGCGCTGCTGCCGCTGGTGTTCGAGGTCCGCGACTCGGTCGGTCACGCGATCCCCGGGTTCGCGGTCGAGCTCTCGGTGGTGAACGGCCGCGTCAGCAGCGCGCAGCTCACGACCGATTCGGCGGGCCAGGTGCGCACGCCGGTCACGTTCGGCGAGCGCGCCGGGGTGCCCACGGTGGTGAGCGCCCGCGTGGGTCCGATCGTGCGCGAGGCGACGCTCTATCCGGTGGCGGCGCCGCCGAGCCGGCTGGTGGTGCTGCTGGGCGGCAACGCGCTCGTGAGCCAGGTGGTGCTGCTCGCCGGCAAGCCGGCGCAGCTGCGGATCTTCTGCCGCGACCGGTTCGGCAACGCGGTCGCGCTGTCCGCGTTGCGCGCGACCGGGGGAGACGACCGCGTCGTGCGTGTGACGGAGGTCACGTTCGATTCGCTGGGCGGCGCCGTCATGGTGCAGGCGGGGAAGGCGGGCGCGACCAACCTCGTGATCCTGGGGTCGGGGCTGCGCGCCGACTTCAGCGCCCTCGTTCGATAGCGGTGGAAGTCCTTCAGGGCCCTCGTCCGCTGATGGTGCGGTCCATGAAGACCGCTTCGCTCGCGTCCTAGGAGGCAACTGGGCTTCGGGGGTCTTTTCGGCTATGTTTTGGCGTGCCCCAGGTCCGCGGGGCTTCCGCTCGTGAACCGCGTCAGGCCCCCGCAGGGAGCAGCGCTCAGCGATGTCGGAGGTCGCTGCGGGGTGCCTGGGGCATTTTCCTGTCGTGCAACGCGACCTCCACCGGGCGGCGGTCATGGCCAAGACGGCGAAGGCTCCACGTTTGCTGTCGATCGAGGACGACGCCGCCATGGGCCAGTTTCTCAAGGCGGTGTTCACCGCCCAGGGGTTCACCATGGACCTGGCGGCCGACGGCAACGAGGGGCTGGCGCTGGCGCGGCGGCACCACCCCGACCTGGTGATCCTCGACCTGCTGATGCCGTACAAGAGCGGGTTCGAGGTGTTGCAGGAGCTGAAGGCCGCGTCCGAGACGCGCGCCGTCCCCGTGATCATTCTCTCCTCCAACAGCCGGGAGGAGGACATCGTGAAAGCGTTGAACGCCGGCGCCGACGACTTCGTGGTGAAGCCGTTCCGGGCCCGTGAGCTGGTCACCCGCGTGCGCAAGGTGCTGGAGCGGTCGCGCCCGGAACCGTGACCCCTGCGACACTGGCGCTGACGGTTCGCTGGGCGATCGCCGTACTGGGGGGGCTGTTCTGTGTGGTGCTGCTGGTGACGCTCGGCCACAAACTGCTGGTCCAGCTTCGCTCCGGGTACGAGCGGCGCCAGCGGGCCGCCTTCCTGCCCCGCATTCAGGACTACATCAACGGCGACAACGGCGGGTTCCGCAAGTACATACCCGGTCCGCTGGGACGCTGGGACCGCCGCGTGGTGCAGTGGACCCTGCTGGAGCAGATCCGCTACGTACGGGGCAAGGTGCAGGAGCGCATCAGCGCCGCGTTCGAGGAGCTGGGGTTTGTGGAAGAAGAGCTGGCCAAGCTGACCAACAAGCGCTGGACCCGGCGCGTGGAAGGCGCCGAGAAGCTGGGGCGCATGATGAGCCGGCGGCCGCTCCCCGACCTGACGCGCCTGATGCAGGATCCCGTGCCGGAGGTGCGCATCCGCGCCGCGAAGGCGCTGGGCGCCATCGGCGGGCTCGAGGCGGTGGAATCCCTGCTCGGCGCGCTGCGCGATACCAACCGGTGGTCGGCGCTGCGCATCAGCGACATCCTGGCGAACCTGGGGGAGGCGGCGGTGGGGCCGCTGATCCGCGAATTCCCGCGCCTCCCGCCGCTGGCCCGCGTCCCCGCCATCGACATCCTGGGGCGGCTGCGCTCGCCCACCGCCGTGCCGCTGCTGGTCGCCCTCTTGAGGGATCCGGACGACAACGCGCGGGCCCGCGCCGCGCACTCGCTCGGCGTGATCGGCGATCCGCGTGCCGCCCCCGACCTCGTGGCCGCGCTCGGCGACCCGGCCTGGGCGGTGCGCGCCATGGCCGCCAAGGCGCTCGGCCTCCTGCCCGGCAGCGACGGCATCGCGGGGTTGCAGACGGCGCTCGCCGACCGCGAGTGGTGGGTGCGCTCCAACGCCGGCGAGGCGCTGCGCCTCAAGGGTGAGCCCGGGTTCCGGGCGCTCGTCGCGCTGCTGGACGGCAGCGACGTCTACGCCGCCCAGAAGGCCGCGTCGATGCTGCAGGAAGCCGGCGTGTTCGACGGCTATGTCGCCCAGCTGGTGGAGGGCAGCGCGCGCGAGCGGACGGCGGCCCGGGCGCTGCTCGGCAAGCTCGTGACGCTGCAGCGCACCGACCTGCTCGCCGACGTGGCGCGGCGCCACGCCGACCCGCGCGTGCGCGACGCCATCGGCAAGCTGCTCGCGCCCGCGCGCGACGTCGGGGCATGAACTGGGAGTTGTGGGTCAGCCGGGCGATCGAAGCGTTCAACGGCTTCGTGCTCGCCTACTTCCTCGCGCTCAACCTCTCCTACATCGGGCTGTTCTTCGTGTCGCTCCGCGAGGTGCTGACCTTCCTGCGGCGCACCTTCTTCTCCGACTACCAGCAGATCCTGCGCTCGGACATGACGCTGCCCATCACGCTCATCGTGGCGGCGCGCAACGAGGAAAAGACGATCGTCGACACGGTGCGCTCGCTCCAGATGCTGAACTATCCGGAGTTCGAGGTCATCGTCGTCAACGACGGCTCGAAGGACGCCACGCTCGAGCGGATGCTCAAGGCCTACGACCTGCGCCGCGTGGACCGCGTGTACAAGCGCAGTCTCCCCACGCGGAACGTCCTCGGCCTGTACGCCTCGCCGCTGGTGCCGAACCTGACCGTGGTGGACAAGGAGGGCGGGGGCAAGTCCGACGCGCTCAACTGCGGCATCAACCTCTCGAAATATCCGCTGTTCTGCTCCCTGGACGCCGACTCCATCATCGAGGACGACGCGTTGCTCAAGGCCGTGAAGCCGTTCATGGAGCACCCCGAGGAGACGGTGGCCGTGGGCGGCATCGTGCGCTGCGCCAACGGCTGCACCGTCACCGAGGGGCGCGTCACCCGCATCGCCCTGCCGGGGCGGTTCCTGCCCATCTTCCAGGTGGTCGAGTACCTGCGCGCGTTCCTGTCGGGACGCCTGGGATGGAGCGCGCTGGAGGGGCTGCTGCTCATCTCCGGCGCGTTCGGCGTGTACCGCAAGTCGGCGGTGGTGGAGGTGGGCGGCTACGACTCCAGCACCGATACCGAGGATCTCGAGCTGGTGCTGGCGCTGCACCACGTCGCCCGCGCGGCCAAGCGGCGCTACCGCATCGTGTTCGTGCCCGATCCCGTGTGCTGGACCGAAGTGCCCACCACCTGGCAGATGCTGCGGCGGCAACGCAACCGCTGGCACCGCGGCATGCTGCAGAGCCTGTCGCGGCACCGCCGGATGCTGTTCAACCCGCGCTTCGGCATGATCGGCATGGTGGTGCTGCCGTACTTCCTGGTGTTCGAGACGATGGGGCCGTTCGTGGAGACGCTGGGCTACATCTCGGTGCCGCTGGCGTGGGTGCTGGGCCTGCTCAACACCGAGTTCTTCGTACTGTTCTTCATCCTCGCCGTCGCGTGCGGCGTGTTCCTCTCGGTGGCCGCGAT
>DATDED010000172.1:0-4181 GCA_036523455.1 Gemmatimonadales bacterium | reverse complement strand
ATATCCGACCGCGTGCTGCTGGGTGGTGAGATCGCGGGGTGGCTCCGCAACGCCGACCCATCGCAGAGCCGGAATGCCGACGAGCTGATGGCGGCGTTCAGCGTCGTGACCTACTGGTATCCCTCGGTGCGCAAGCCGTACTACCTCAAGGCGGGGCTGGGGATGATCACCTACCGCATCGACGACGGCACCGACCGGCTCACCTCATCGGCGCTGGGGCCGCAGATCGGAGCCGGCTGGGACCTCCCCGTCGGCGCCCACTTCTCCTTCATTCCGTACGTGAACCTGCTGTTCGCGTCGACCGGGGCGCAGCTGAAGTTCAACGGCGCGCCATTCCTGGACGGCGCGAGTCTGGAGCTGTTTCAGATCGGGCTGGGCCTGGCGCGACGCTAGGCGGATTGGCGGATAGACGGATGGGCGGATCGATCGCGTCGCAGGCGACGATCCGCCCATCCGACTATCCGGCCATCCGGCTATCCGTCAGGCCTTAATCGCCGCCTTCGGATAGACCGCCGTCTTCATGATCATGTCGTGGAACGCCTGTTTCGCGGTCCCGAGAGTGAAGAAGCATCCCACGATGATGATGAGCCCACCCACGGTGCCCAGCGTGCCCAGCGCGCCCACGCCGGTGACGACGCCGAGCAACGACAGGACGTAATAGCAGTTCTTGATCAGGTAGCGCCCCAGGAGCGCGGGGACACCAGCGGCCGTGCCGTCCGCGTTGGCGATGCGGATGCCCAGGATCAGCTTCCCCAGGGTGAATCCGGTGAACCCCTCGACCAGGAAGTAGAGGGTGCCGATGACGACGAAGGCAATCACCATCCCGATGACCGCGCCCATAATCCCGCCGACCACCGCCATGCTCACCGCCGTGGTGTCCGCTTGCGCCATGCTGCGGGCCGCTATGGACGCCGCGGTCCCACCGAACATGGCGCCGATGGTCCCCGCGCCGAGCCAGGACAGGACGAAGACCAGGATGCAGTCCAGTATCAGCGCCCCAAACCGCTTCCCAAAGCCGATCCGCTGCTCCATGCCGCCACCTCCCTCGCAGTGGGTGAGCCAACGTGCGCCCCCATATGCGACTCGGCGACCGTCCCGTCAAGGGCGGGAGACGATCGCCCGGGCGAGGCGCCGGGCCGCCTCCGGCACACCCTGGAGGAACAGCGTCGGCTCGAACACTTCCAGCTCCATCACGAGAAACTGCCGGCCCGCGTCGCGCTCGACGCCGTCCACGCGCGCGTAGAGCCAGGGACCGGGAACTCGCGCCAACGCGCGCTTCCCGGCCTCGCGCGCCGCAGCGCCGACCGTGGCCGGCTCGGTCCACCCGCCGAACCGCTCCTGCACCCGGAATTCTCCCGGGCCCGCCCGCTTGCGCACGGCGTGACTGAACTCCCCCGCCAGGTAAACCAGCGATAACTCGCCCGCGGTCATCACCTCGGGCACGAATTCCTGAACCAGCGCGCCTTCGCCCGCCACGAGTCGCGCCACACGGGGCTGGTCCTCCGCGACCCGGCGGCGATCGGTCAGCCAGGTCTCGTGGCCCGAGGCCGACACCCGGGGCTTCACCACCGCCCGATCCCAGCCACGCGCTTCGAGGACGGCGCCGAGATCCCGCCGGTCCCCGGGCGCGAGCCACTCGGTGCCGGGCAGCACGACGCCGTCCCCGGCGAGATCCGCGAGGTAGATCTTGTCGTAGTTCCAGCGCACGACGGCCGCGGGATTCCAGAGTCGCGTGCCGGCGCGCTCCAGCCCGTCGAGCCAGCGGCGGAACTCCCCGAACCGGAGGTAGTAGTCCCAGCAGGAGCGGAGGACGACCGCATCGAATCCCGCCCAGTCCACCCCCGCCTCGTCCCAGCACACCGCGTGCACCTGCGCGTCGAGCGCGCGCAGCGCGTCGCGCAGCGGGTGGTCGTCGGGATGCAGGTCGGGCAGCCGGCGGTAGGTGACGAGGGCGATCTCCACGGCCCAATGCTAATCACCCACCACGGCCGATCAGAAGCGCCTTCCACCGAGGACTCTGCGCTTGCGTTCGGACTGCGGGAAACACATCCTCTCTGCCCATGCGACGCAGCGGAAAGACGGCCCAGCAGAAGGCGGTGGAGGCGCTCTCCGCCAAGGAAGCGGCGCGGCTGCAAAATGCGGCCGAGCAGCTGGCGCGCGCGGTCGAGGAATTCCTGCGGCGCCGGAGCCCGCTGCATACGGCCCCGGAATGCCGGGAGGGCCAGGTCGAGCTGCTCGACTGGTCGGCGGCGGGGTGCGAGTCGCTGTGCCCGCTGTGCCTGCTGAACCGGGCGCTTTCCATCTACCGGATGCGGGCCTGAGGCGGTCAGCGACCGGACAGCGCCGCCGCGAGCTTCCCCAGAATATCGGTCCAGCCCTGTGTGTGGCCGTCGACCTGCGTCGGCGGCAGGCGCCGGTGCGTCAGGATCAGCTCGGTGCCGCCACCGATCTCCACCAGCTCGATCGTGACGACGGACGGTCGGTTCTCGGTGTTCACGGATATCCAGGTGAACGACAGCCGGGACGGCGGCTCGATCACCAGGTACTCGCCCCGGTGCTCGACGTCCCCCTGCGGCTTCCGCATGACGATGCGGAACCTCCCGCCGATTCGTGCGTCCACCTCCACACTGGCCTCAGCGACCGCTCCCGGACACATGAACTGGGACAGCGTGGCGGGATCGAGCCACGCCGCGAACACGCGCTCGCGCGGTACCGGGAGCTGCCGGCGCACGACCAGGGTGTCCGCTGATTCGCGGCGCGGGCTCATGGTCGGCGTGTCAGCAGCGCTTCCAGCGCTTCGAGCCGGGTGTCCCAGAATTCGCGATAGTGCTCCAGCCAGCGCGCCGCCGCGCGCAACCGCGCGGGCTTCAACCGCAGCCAGTGCTCCCGGCCACGCACGCGCCGGGTGACGAGCCCGGCCCGTTCCAGCACCTTCACGTGCTTGGAGACGCCGTTGAAGGAGATCGGGAAGCGGTCCGCCAGCGTGCCGACCTTGACCTCCCCACCCGCCAGGACGCCGAGGATGGCGCGTCGCGTCGGATCGGCAATCGCCGCGTACACCTGATCCAGCACCACTTGCGGACTCCTTCGCGTCGACTCAATATTCAACCAAGTGGTAGAATATACTCGGCGACCCGCCGCTCACACCAGAGGGACGCATGCCCCCGGATCCCCGCTCTCCCACCCCGCACTCCATCGTGCCCCGCGAGCAATGGCTCGTCGCCCGCCGGGCCCTGCTCCAGGAAGAAAAGGAATTCACCCGGCTGCGGGATGCGCTGAGCCGCCGGCGACGCGAGCTCCCCTGGGAGCCGGTCGAGCAGTCCTACGTCTTCGACGGACCGGACGGCCCGGCATCGCTGTCGGACCTGTTCGCCGGCACGCGTCAGCTGGTCGTGTATCACTTCATGTTCAATCCGGCCGACAAGGCGGGGTGTCCCCACTGCTCCTTCTGGGCCGACCACTACGACGGCATGCTGCCGCATCTGCGTCAGCGCGACGTGTCGTTCGTCGTCATCTCGCGCGCGCCGCGCGAGAAGCTGGCGGCGTTCCAGCGGCGCATGGGCTGGAAGTTCAAGTGGCTCTCGTCGGGCCGCAACGAGTTCAACTACGACTTCGGCGCGTCGTTCAAACCCGCCGAGGTCGAGAGCGGGAAGCCGCTCTACAACGTCGGCACCCTGCCGCCCGGAGTGCAGGATCGTGAGGGGTTGAGCGTGTTCTTCAAGGATGCGGACGGCAGGATATTCCACACCTACTCCTGCTATGCGCGGGGCATCGACATGTTCAACGGCACCTATCAGATCCTCGATCTGGTGCCCAAGGGACGGGACGAGGATCCGGTGGCCACGCAGAGCTGGGTGCGCCACCACGACCGCTACCAGGATCCGGGCTGCTGACGTCATCCTGACCATCACATCTTGACAATCAAGATGAGCGGCCGCACCTTTTGCCCTGTCGCTCATGCTCCGGGGCATCCGTGGACCAGACCAATACCGACGTCATCCAGGGCACGCTCGACCTGCTCATCCTCAAGACCCTGAGCCTCGAGCCGATGCACGGCTTCGGCATCGCCCGCCGGGTCGAGCAGATCTCCCGCGGGGTGTTCAAGGTCAACCCGGGGTCTCTCCTCACGGCGCTGCAACGCCTGGAGCGCGCCGGCTGGCTCGATGCCGAGTGGCGCGACA